>CAYXQU010000053.1:0-9877 GCA_964467305.1 uncultured Eubacteriales bacterium | reverse complement strand
TAATGATACGGCGACCACCGAGATCTACACTATCCTCTTCGTCGGCAGCGTCAACATAGCCGTGCGGGAACGCGTTGTCGCCATTGGTACGCTTGGCGTCGTGGCACGCCTGGCAGCTGTTGGCGTCGTTCCACGCCACGCGACCGGTGAAGTAGGCACCGATCTCGCCAGCGGCGTTCCAGTCGTCCGTGGCCACAGCGGTCACGCGGTGACCGGTGGTGTTGGCGAGCATGGTGTCGGTCATGGCCGGCGTAGCGGCAGGCTCGTTGACCGCATAGACGGTGTTGATGCCCGCGCCACCGGAGCTGTGGCAACCGGCGCACAGGTAACCAGTGCCCAGGGTGAGGCCAGCGGCGGAACCGGAGTCCATGAGGCCAGCGGCGTCCATACCGTTGTTGCCCGACGCGACATCGTTGCCGATGCGAGCGTCAGCGCTCGTGTTGATGAGGTGCTCCTTGAGCACGGGGTACACCGATGAACCGGCGCCGTGCGGGCTCACGATGTGGCAACGCGAGCAGTTGCCGTGCGGGCTGATCGAACCGTCGGCGGCGACCGCGATGGTCACGTCGGTGAAGTTCGAGACGCCGTGGCAGAAGGCACAGGTCTTGGTGCGCTTGCTGTCGTGCGCGTAATCGGTGATCGGCACGGCAGTCAGCGCAACGCCGGAAGCGCTGGCGCGGTGAACCGCGTGGCAGACCTGGCACTTGTTGGTGCTGGTGGCGTAGTTGCCGTGGGGGCTGCCGACTTCGCCAGCATTAGCCTGGGCCCAAGACCAGCTCAGGTAGCCGGGGTAGTTGGGGTTGTAGGCGGCAGCATCGTAGAACGGACCAACGGCCATGGCGGTGGCGGCGAATGCAAAGACGAGCGCGACAGCCATAGCGATAACGATGAGGCTCTTCTTCATGTTAGGTACTCCTTGGTAGGAAATGACGGAGTTCATCTCTTTCATAACGCACCTCCTTTCCGAGATTGAATTCACAAGCGAGACACAGCTCGCCGTGTGGTTCAGAGTATATACACTCTTCTTAAGCTACGCAATAACTCTGTGCGATTTTCGTGAAGCAGGTTGTGCTATTCGGTGAGCGGTCGGTCTTCATCGGTGCCCGCAGCCGCGATGGTGGCATCGATGCTCTGGACGCTCGCATCCACGCCCTGCTCGGCCTTCTTGCGACGCCTGCGCATGACCACGTAGACGATGATAGCGATGAGCAGCAGGATCAACGGCGCGAGGCAAGCGCGCAGGGGGCCGGACAACGAGCGACGGGCCGCAGCGACCGCGTCGTTGGCACCCGATCCGGGGATCCGCAGGATCTGCACGCGCGCGTTGGCGGAGTCAGCAACGGCGAACCAGTCGCGTTGCGGGTCGTAGTCGATGCTCGTGGGGTAGTCGAGCTGACCGTCCTCGGGGCCGTACTCGCCGTACTTCTCCAAGAACTCCCCGGTTTCGGGATCGAAGATCGAGATCGAGAAATCGAAGGTGTCGACCACGACAACGCGACCATTTCCGTCGACACAGACGTCGGCGGGCAACTGCAGTGCCGCAGTCGCGGTGGACTGGGTGGAAGCGGCGACATCGTCGGCGCCGGTGATCGAGACCTGGTTGCGCGGGGCTCCCGTCACCACGATCCACTTGCGCTCGCCTTCAGGCGTGTAGGCGCTCAGCCGGTTGTTGAAGGTATCCACGATATATATGGAGCCATCGGTGCCGATCGCAACGCCGTTCACGTTGTCGAACTCATCGATGCCCTTGCCTAGCGTACCCACAACCCTCGAAGGGATGCCGTTCTGAGGGTCGACAATCGAGAAGCCGAACTTCGTACCGATGACCATCGTGCCGTTGCGATACGCGATGTCGACCGGATTGGGGATCCCGAACATACCTATGTCACTACCGTCTTCACCGAAGACGCGCACGCGGTCCATCTCGTTCTCGCCCACAAAGAGTGCGCCTTCCGGCCCTTCGGCCACGGCACCCAGCGCGACGACCGGCTCTTGTGCCTGACTACCTACGCTACGAAGAAAGCGCCCCTCGGGTGTGAAACCGATGACCTCTTGGAATCGCGCGTCCGTCACCCAGATCGTTCCATCGGCGGCGATACCCAGCTCGCGCGGACCCGTGAACTGCTCCTCCGGTGTCGAACCCCACCCGTAGATGGACTTCACCCAGATGAGCCCGCCTGCGTCGTCACCGGTCGCGATGCCACCGCGAGGAAGCACGAAGTTGAGAAGCGCCACCGAGATGCCGATGAGGGTGAGCAGCAAGATGACGATGATTGCGGCAAGCAGTCTGCGACCGCGCTTCGACACGACGTTGCCGGCCTGCTCCTGCGGCTCAGGAGAAACGGGGGCGTCGTTGATCTCGACGGTATCGCTCATTTACTGGCTCCGATCTTCTCAAGTCCTTCGAGTGCCGCGTTGTCATCAGGCAGGAAGACGAGCGCCTGGCGAAAGTCCTTCTCGGCACCTTCCTTGTCGCCCATGTCGGCCCGCAGGTTCCCGCGTCTGACAAACACGTCTGCTGCGGTCTTGTACTGCTCGAGGTACTCGTCGAACGCCTTGAGTGCCTCGTCGTTGTTGCCTTGGTTGAGCTGCGACTCAGCGATGATCAGCAGCGCGGCCCACGTGTTCTCACTGACCTCTTTGCCCTTGGATTCATCGGAGTCCGACTTCTCGAGCGCCTTCTTGTAGTAGGCGTCGAGCTTCTTGCGGACCTCTTCGGCGGTCTTGATCGCGTCATCGTACTTCTCGCGCGCGAAGTGGAGCTCGGCTTGGGACAGGAGGATGTCTTGGGTCGCGGTCTGGTCGACGGCTTCGCCGGCCTGATCGATCACCTTCTGCGCTTTCTGGTATTGCCTGTCGGCAATCAGCGCAAGCACGTAGCGGCGCCATGCGGCGGGATCATTGGGGGCGCGCATCGCGGATGCCTCGTAGTACTGGACGTCACGCTCGACCCGCGTCTTGGGCTCGGTGGAGCCAAGAACACCCATAAGCAGGGCGCTGGCAACGGTCACCAGGTACAAGACGACCAGCCCGGTAGCGACGATCGCCATCACGCGTACGACCGGATCGCGGAAGATCGAAACGCGCTTGCGCTTCGCCTTCACCGGTGCCGCAGTCTCTTCAGACTGCGTGTTCTCATCAGGGATGAGATCAGACTCTGACATCACGCGTCCCTTTCGGATCGGGTTCACAAAGGGTGGGCCGCGACGCGGCGCGACACAGTCTAGCATCGTGCTGGCCGATTAACCGACCTTCATCAACTATTCACAAAAGCCCAAGCAATTGAAGTGCCACCGGGGGCGGCTCTCACGAACGACTTGCAGGGTTCTTGCTACCACGGACATCGATGGGTGTGAGGCTGACGAATGCACGGTATCCTGTGTCGCGCGCGCGTCTGGCCGCATGGCTCCCTTCAGCCGCGCACGTCAAGAACGGCTCGCCCGACTTCGCCCGACAAAGTGAGAGGCTACATGCGCGTGAAGGCTAGAGAACCGCAACGTACGGCGTTGGCAGAATCGGCTGCTGGCCGGCTCGCGTGGTGGAGCCTCATGGCGTGCATCGCCATGCTCCCACTCGTCACCAGCATCACGTGGGGAGCCGTGGGCGGCATGTGGGCGTTCACCGAGGACTTCATCCAACTGCCCAAGCTGCTGTGGCTACTGCTCACCACCGGTGTTGCCACAGTCGCGTGGGCGATCGATGTGGCCACCACCGGGCGCGCGTTTCGCGTGGGTCGCGCGACGATCGCTGTAGCGGTGATGGCCGCATGGATCGCTCTGTCGACGGCGTTCGCCGCTGAACCGCTCCAGTCCTTGTTCGGCGGCAGCGATCTGATGACCGGCGCGATCACGTGGCTCACCTGCCTATGGCTGGGTGTGCTCGTGGGCCAGTACGTGACCGATACGTCGGGACTCAAGCAAGCTGCGTGGGCGCTGGTTGGCGGCGGTTCGGTGGTGGCGCTGGTGGGCGTGTTGCAAGCACTGGGACTCGACGTGCTGAACTACCAGATCGACTCCTCGCAGGTGTGGATGCTCATGCGGGGCTCATCGACGCTGGGCAATCCGGACTACACCGGCTCCTATCTGGTCGCACCCGCCTTGGTGGCGTTGGGACTGTGGCGGGCCGAGCGCGAGCAGCTGAGACGCTACCTCGCCGTGGGGGCCGCCGCCCTGTGCGTGCTGGGTGCCTTCGTGACACTGACCCGTGGCGCATGGCTGGGACTCGCCGCCGGTGCTGCCGTCTTCGCGCTTCTCACTCTCGACCGTTCGCGCCCTGAGTGGCGCAAGGCGCTGGGCGTGTTCGCTGCGGCAGCCGCTGGGGTGCTCGCAATAGGCGTGCTAATCGCCGGCCCCGGATGGGTCGCGTTGCGCTTCGCTCCCGATACAGACGTGCGAGGCGGACTTCTGGACATGCTCTCTTCGGGCCGCGTGACCATGTGGACCGACGCGATCGCCGTGGCCGGGCGACACCCGCTGTTCGGGACCGGTGCCGACCGCTTCGCGCTGGGCGCGTACCCGGTGCAGCGCGACCTCGTCTTCGAGGGGGGTTCTCGGTTCGTCTTGCAAGACCCGCACAACGTGGCCCTCATGACCCTGGGCATCTTCGGCATCCCGGCACTGCTGGCCTTGGGCACCCTGCTGTTCTTCGTGATCAGTGACGCGCGCCGCTGGCTGTCGAAAGCGACGCGCGACTCTGCCGGGCACACGATGTACGCGGCGTGGTTCTCGGCACTGGTGGGTGTGCTGGTGACGGCGGTGTTCGCGGTGACCACCCTCCCCTTCCTGTTCGTGCTGCTCCTCACGGTGGGCGTGGTCATGGCCCCATCACTGAAGCCGCTTGAGAACAGGTCATGGGTCTGGATGGTGAGCGCGGCGACCGCAGTTGCCGTGATCGGCGCAGGACTCTACGGGGCCGGCCTGTCGTTTGCGGCCAGCCGGCACCTCGCGCAGGCGCGCTACGCAGATGCGCGGTTCCACCTGGAGGAGGCCAACCGGCTCACGCCGTGGGACACACGCATCCGCACCGAGTACTTGGGCCGCAAGGTATCTGCGTATCAGGACCGGCTGACCGGCGCCGACGTCGCCGTGGCGCAGGAGGCGGTCGACGAGATCGAAACCGGTATCCGCCTCGAGCTGACGCGCGCACCGGGCGAACTGCTGCTCTACCGAGTGCGAATCTCCCTGCACGAATCGATGGTGGGAGCACCGGCGTACTCGGCCGACGCCCACCGCGCTGCGATCGAGAGCGCCCTCCAGGCGTTTCCCGGCGACCCTGAATTCGCCGAGAAACTCAAGGCGTTCGAGGCAGGTGCTGCCAAATGACCGTAGGTGTTCCCGAGAAGCTGCGCACCGCCGCCAAAGAGCTGCTGCCCGATAGCGCTGTGGAGTGGCTGCGCGCCGGCCCTTTGCGCCGCTACTACGTCCAGTCGCTGATCAGCCGAGAAGGCCGCGTGCACCGCGCGTGGCGGCGAACCGTCACGCACCGCAAGCCCGTGCTCTACCACCTCGACGTGCACGTGACCGACCACTGCAACCTCAACTGCCGCGGCTGCGAGCACTACAGCAGCGTGAGCGAGCCGGTATTCGCCGACCTCGAAGCCACGATGCGCGACCTGTCACAGATGGCGCAGCTCTTCGAATCGATCGAGCAGATGTATCTGCTTGGCGGCGAGCCTCTGCTGCACCCGCAGGTGCACGAGTTCGTGCTTCGCACGCGCGCTCTGTTCCCGGCCACGCGGCTCTACCTGATGACCAACGGCATCCTTGTCACGCGCATGGCCGATGAGGTCTGGCAGGCGCTGCGCGACACGAACACCACCCTGCTGTGCGACTCCTACCCCATCAACATCGACCACAACGCGATCGATGCACTGGGTGCGAAGTGGGACGTGACGGTCGAGTGGATGAAGCCGGCACAGGAGTTCTTCAAGATCCCGCTCGACCCCACCGCAAGCTGCGACCCGGCGAAGTCGTTCGATCGCTGCAGGGGCCTGAGCAACTGCGCGATCATACGGGACGGTCGGGTCTTCCCCTGCGCGCACGCCGCCTACGCCGACATTCCGGCGAAGCGGTTTGGCATCGAAGGTATCGAACCGGTCGACGCTGACTCAGTCTCGATCTGGGACGGTGCTGACGGCGACGCGATCATCGACCACCTGATGACGCCCATCCCGTGGTGCGCGCACTGCGACTTCGACGCGTTCCACACCTACGAGTGGTCGCGCGGCAAAGGCACCGCCGACGAGTGGGTCAAGTGTGCCGATATGCCCAGCGCGACCGACAGCGGTGTCACCCGGACCGCGACAGACACGAGCGACGAAACGAGTGCCCGATGAATCTGCTGCACTTCACACCCTTGTGGGTGAAGAAGCTTGGACACCGGCTGCTGCCGCAGGCGGCGATCGGGCGCATCCATGACTGGGCCTCGGGCACCGAGTACATCCCCATGATGGTGTCTCGGGAGGATCCTTCGGTCATCCGGTTCCGCCGCCGTGTGCTGAATGCAAAGCCGCAGCTCCACCGCCTGGTGGTACACCTTACGGACCACTGCAACCTCAACTGTCGTGGCTGCACGCACTTCAGCAACATCGCCAAGCCGGCCTTCGCCGATGTCGACGAGTTCGAGCGCGACTTCACCGCTCTTGCCGGTGTGTTCGACGACATCAAGGAGATCTACCTGCTGGGCGGAGAGCCGCTCTTGCACCCCCGGCTCAACGAGTTCATGGTCATCGCCCGAAAGGCGTTTCCCGGCTCGATCATCAAGCTCATGTCCAATGGCGTGCTCGTGACGCGGATGGACGAGTCGTTCTGGCAGACGATGGCCGACAACCGCATCTTGCTGGTGTGCGACCTGTACCCCATTGGCCTGCCGGTCGACGAGATCGAACGTCTGGGCGCCGCGCACGGTGTCGAACTCGAGTGGACCGATCCGCGCGGCGAGTTCTTCAAGCTGCCCATCGACCCCAGCGGCTCTCAAGACCCCGATCACGCGTTTCGCGAGTGTGGTCCGGTCAACAACTGCCCCTTGCTGAAGAACGGTCGCCTGTACCCGTGCGCCTACATCGCCTACATCGACATCTTCAAGGACCGCTTCGGCGTCGAGGGCATGGAGCCCACCGAGGATGACTCGATCTCGATACACGAGAATCGCGATCCGTGGGAGATCTTCGACTTCCTGAGCACGTCGGTGCCGTGGTGTCGCTTCTGCGACGTGGACGCCAAGACCACCTACGAGTGGGGCCGCTCCTCCAAGACGATCGAGGAATGGCTCGCCGACAAGCCCGGCTGCAACGGATGCGGCTCTAACGACGCCTGAACGCTGAGCGCAGGCGTTGCGCAAGGGGTCGCAGCGCTTCCGGTGTCCACTTGTAGGCCGCGCGGCGGGTTCGCATCGAGCGGGCCTTTGGACTCGACTCAGCCTGAGCGACCGCTGTGTCGACCAGCCACATCCCGGCGGGATCGTCCGGGTGCGTCCTGACGAACGCCACCGCGACGTCGAGCGCGGAGCCGTAGTGGGCGCCCAGCATCGCGATCATCCATGCGCACGCCAAGTCGCGAGCCGTGGCCGTCTTCTCAAGATGCTCAACGGTGCGGTAGTACAGGGCCTCGACCGCAGTGGGGTTGCCCGGCAGGAGCGTGTGGTCGACGCGGCGACCTGCCTGCGCGAGCCAAGTGCGGGTTTGCGTCGACAACCGCGGATACCGCTGGAACCGCGCATCGGCAAGCCAGAAACCACGCGACATGAGTCGGTCATGCGCCTGGGTGAAGGTGTTCTCGGCCACGTAGAACTCATCGACTCCGGGCTCGATGTCGACGGCGAGCAACCCATCCTGGATCTCGGGGTCCAGCGACTCGATGATGTCCAGATCGGTGCCCTGGGTGTCGAGCTTGAGCCAGTCGATCCGGGAGATGCCGGCGGCCTCCAGCGCCGCGCGCATCGTGGTCGACTTGACCGACGCGGTGCGTACGACATCGAACAGCTCTGTGAAGCTGTAGCGGGACAGCGCATCGGCGTTAGGTATCAGGACGCTCGAGCAGTGCGGAGATGCGGTGAGGTTGAAGTCGACGGTGTCTCCTGACCGTGAGGTGATCGCCTTGTCGACCATGATGAAGCGGCGAAACCCGTAGTCGTTGCTCTCGTGCAGTTCACGCAGATCCGGATCGAAACCCACGTAGGTCGCCAGTGGGGCAAGCTCGCGCCACGCGTGCGGAGGCGCACCCGAAGCGCCAACGTCCACCAGAACGAGCGGTTCGTTGACCAGGAGGTCACGGAGTTGTGGGGGTATCTGTGCGAGCCAGTTCACAAGGACCCTTCTACAGCCCAAGCCGTTTGTCGATGAGTTCGGTCATCTGAGCCGCACTCGTGTCCCATGATGCCGTACGCGGCAGTTCGAAGCTATCGGTAGTCAGCGCCACCGACCCCCAGGGAAGCCGCCGCCCCAACTCGGTGGTGCAGGCGCCACCGAGGCCCGCCTGCTGTACCAGAAGTCTCGTCTGGGCCGAGAAGGAGTCGTAGGAGCCGTACGGGTAGCTGAATGAGGACACCGCGTGGCCCAGCAGCTCTTCGAGGCGCGCTTTCCCGCCCTCGATCTCGGCGCGCTGCTCTGCGGCGCTGTGGTGAGCAAGCGACTGATGGCTCACCGTGTGTGCGCCGATCTCGAAGTGACCGCTTGAGTCGAGTTCTCTGAGCTCAGAGGTGGTGACTCCGCGATGCGCGGCGCGTGCGCGCGTAGGAGTGCCGGTCTGCTCGGCAAGCTCATCGAGCACAGCGATGCGTGTCGGGGCGTCCAGCGGATGGAGCATCTTCCTCAACTCGAGGTAGAGGTTGTGGCGCTCGTGGCGCGGTGGTTGGGTGACGTCCCAGTCAGCGAGCGCGCGTGAGGTCCCTGCGGACAGGTCGCAAGCCTCGGGCGAGAGGGAGAACTCGAACGGGGCGCCGTGGACGCGCAGGTCGATGGTGCGTGGCAGTGTGCCAGGGCGCAGGCACACCCGCTCGATCGCGTCCCACCAAAGCTCCCTGTCCGAGTCCACGAAATCCGCGACCACGAACGAGGTCGCGCGCGCCTCGTGAGCCCGCAAGATGGGCAGCACGGCCGCGTGGCAGTCAACGTAGCCGTCGTCGAGGGTGATGACCACGGCGTTGCGCGGCAAGGGACGGCGGTCGCGCAGATGGTCGAGCACCTCGCCCACGGTCATGAGCGTGTAGCGCCTGGCGAACGCCGAGACGTGCTCCTCGAAGTGCCGCGTGGTGACCGCGATGTTCTCGGGGTCGATCTCGAAGTCATGCACCCGGTGGTACGTCACGATCACGGCCGCGCCGCCGCGCGCAGCACGAATCCGACGCAGCGTCGTCATCCCCGCTGACCTGATGGCGCTCAGGCTCACTCGGGTTCCGCCTTCCGGGCGGCGATGGTGACGAGTATCTGGTAGTCCGGATGGCGTACGTCGAGTTCCTTGGAGCGGATACGCTGCGCCGGGATGCCTTCGATGAAGCATAGTGCGGACAACGCGTTGCCGTACGTCGAGACCATGATGCGCTCGGGTTCGAAGGCGAGCTCGAACAGCTCGCGGGCGGACAGGTTGGTCAGCCGCCAGCGATCGCCCCAGCGGTCCATGTCCCAGCGGCTCACCTGGCTCAGTCCCGGCACCGTGCACAGTACCGTGCCGCCTGGCGCAAGGATGCGGTGCAGCTCGCGCACCGCCGCGGGCATGTCGAAGACGTAGTGCAGCGTCTGCGTGAGCACGATGCAGTCGAAGGTGTTGTCAGGGATCTGGGGGCAGCTCGTCAGGTCGCCCACGAACGTCGCCACCTCTGAGCCCTCTTCGAAATGCAGCACGTCGCTTTGCGTGACGCCGTCACCGAAGCGCTCGGTGTACTC
>CAYXQU010000052.1:0-9958 GCA_964467305.1 uncultured Eubacteriales bacterium | reverse complement strand
CGCTCCCAGGAGCAACACCATCACCAGTGACAGGGCCACTACTGACTTCTTCATAATGCCTCCCTCTCTCCCCGGATTCGTCCGGGATACGTCTGATGCCCGCTTGAACGACTCAGGCCACGGGCTGGCCTCTTGACCGCCATGCTCCGCGCTTGGCTCAGCGCAGGATCTTGCTCAGGAACAACTTGGTGCGATCGTGCTGCGGGTTCTCGAAGAAGTGCTCGGGGGTGCCGTCCTCAAGGATCAACCCGTCGTCCATGAAGACGACACGGTCGGCGGCCTCCTTCGCGAAACCCATCTCGTGTGTGACCACGACCATCGTGATGCCGCTGCTGGCAAGGTCGATGATGACCTCGAGCACCTCTTGGATCATCTCGGGGTCCAGAGCCGAGGTGGGTTCGTCGAACAGCATGATCTTGGGGTGCATGTTCAGCGCCCGCGCGATTGCCACACGTTGCTGCTGGCCACCTGAGAGCTGCGCGGGGTACTTGTCGGCCTTCTCCTTGAGCCCTACGCGCTCGAGGTACCGGTAGGCAGACTCGGTCGCCTCGTCTTTCGATACGCCGCACACCACGATGGGCGCGAGCGTGATGTTCTCAAGAACCGTCTTGTGCGGGTAGAGGTTGAACTGCTGGAACACCATCGCCACCTGCTGGCGCACTTTGGCAATGGGAGCCCGAGCTGCGGTGATGTCGATGCCATCGACGATGACCTGGCCGGAGCTTGGCTTCTCCAGCATGTTGATGCACCGGATGAGCGTCGACTTACCGGAGCCCGAAGGGCCGATGATGACGAGCTTCTGCCCGGTGGGAACCTCAAGGTCGATGTTCTTGAGAGCCTGAAGGCTTCCGAAATGTTTGCTCACACCTACGAGCTCGATCAACACGACTCCTTGGCCGGATACCACTGCCCCCGCGAAGGCGACAACCGATTCAGCGTATACACCCCAGAGCTGCATGTATACATCGGCTCACCCCCAAGCGTACGCACAGTCTACCAGTGCAAACACCCGGAGTAGAATCCTGCACGTGTTTGCCCGGCAGGAGCCCCTTCGAATACCATCGCTGCACCGGGCCGTCGATCATGTCACCTTCGGCCCGTCTCCACACATCGACCCCGGGGGACGACGATGTCGAGCATAGCGGAGGGCTACACGATCGCTCTGTGCGCGAGCTCTCGGCTGCCCGAGCTCTTCGCACTGCGCGCCCGCGTCTGGATCGATGAGGGGGCCGACCCGAGGGCCTTCGCCGACGGGGCGTGGTCGGATGACCGCGACAAGCAGCGCGTGCACTGGGTGGTGCTCCTCGATGGCGACATCGTGGGCGGAGCGTCGATGAGCTTCCACTCATCGCTCGCGCAGCTCGAAGAGGCCGAGGCGTACCAGGCGATCACCGCACCGTCCGGCGGCATCATCGCCGCACCGGCACGCATGGTGATCGACAGGGAGCACCGAGGGCGCGGGATCGCCGATGCCTTGCTCGCGATACAGGACCAAGCGGCCAACGAGGCGGGCGCCGTGCTTTCGGTACGGCAGGCCTCGCCAGCCATGAAGCGGCTGCTTTGCCGCCATGGTTGGCGTGACCATGGCCCGGCACCTCGCGATCCGCGCTTCCCGGGTGTCGTCTTCTCGGTGATGAGTCGAACCTACCCCGGGGCCACCCGATGACACGAAGCGCTCCCTCCCGACCCGCATCGCGGGCGGCCAAGCCCATCAAGAAGCTGCGCAAACGATGGCGAAAGGCGCTCAAGCGAACGAGGAAATCTCTCCGCCGCCTGCGAAGGCGTCTGCGAGGGGCGTATCGGCGTTGGCGCGCGGGAGCGGTGATCCTCATCCTCACCGAGCAAGACCGCCCCTACTTCTGGGCGGAGTGGCTCGAATGGGCGAGACACACGGAACCGGCCCTGCACTCCCGCATCCGGCTCGACATCGTGCCAGCACGAGTGGGACGCCACACTCGCCTGCTCCACGCGTGGGTGCAAGACCCCGTGCTTGAGCGCGATGCGGAGCTCTTCGGGCTACTCGAGTCCATGGAGACCGCGATCCGCGCGCAAGGTGGAGACGTCATCAACCCGGCGCGCGCGCTGTCGAACTCTCGGCGCGATCGCACCCATGAGCGCCTGTCGCGCGTGGGCATCCGCACGCCGCGCATCGTTGATGTCGACGAGTCGTTTGGTGCCGATCTTGGCGGCCTGTCGCTGCCGCTTGTGGTGCGCCAGGCGTGGGGGCACCAACGGCCCATGCACCTGCTGGAAACACCTGGGCAGCTGCGCGAGTGGCTCGCAAGCGACGTACCGGCGTACAACTCGTGGATCGCCGCCGAGTACATCGATGTCCAAGATCCGGACGGGCTCTACCGCAAGTACCGCTACATCCTCTTCGGCGAACATGGGGTGTGCCGCCACATCATCACGTCGCGCAGCTGGGAGGTCCGTCCCGGCGACCGTGTGCTCACCGATGAGATCGTCGCCGAGGAACTCGCGTATCTCGCTGCTCCGTGCCCACACCACGAGGTTCTGCGTGCCGCGCAGCGCGAGCTCGAGTTCGACATCGCGGCGTTCGACTACAGCTTCGATGCGAACGGCGAGCTGATCGTGTGGGAGGTCAACCCCTACCCCGACATCTCGACCCCGCGCGGACCGGCTCGCGCGCACCTGGGTGAATCGGTCGAGAACACGTTTCGGGCACTGGCGGCGCTCTACCGAGACCGGTTGCCCCGGGCCGGCCGCGACTGGCTAAGGCGGCGGCCGCTAGGCTGAGGACCGCTCCAGCCCCAGGTACTCGCGCACGTCACGGGGGGTGGCGATCTCGCGGTCGACGCTCGCGGCGACGCGCGCAACCCGCTCGACCAGCATCTGGTTGCTCGCCAGAGTGGTGCGCTCGCGGTCGTACCACACCGTGTCCTCAAGCCCTACTCGGACGCCGTTGCCCATGACGATTCCCAGCGCGTTCATGTCCAGCTGGACATCACCGATCCCGGCGACGCAGAAGTACGAGTCATCGGGGAGTTCGGAGACGATCATCCCCAGGTGGTGCAGCCGCGCCTGCGCCGCCGCGATATTGCCCAAGATGATGTTGAAGTAATGCGGCGGATGGAGCAGGCCTTTCTTGATGAGGTAGTGCGCAAAGTTGACCATGCCCAAGTCGAAGACCTCGAGTTCAGGCTTGATGTCGCGCTCGCCCATCTCATGCGCGAGCCGCGTGATCATGTCCGGGCTGCTCACGCTGGCGGACCGGTTGAAGTTGACGGAGCCCAGCGTCAGGCTCGCCATGTCCGGCTTGAGATCGCCCTCGAGCATGAGTGCGGCGGCGCGCTGTTCGAACTCCGAGTAGGTTCGCCCGCTGGTGGTCACGGTGAGCACCAGTTCGGGGTGAGTCCGCCTGATGCCATCGATCATGCGCGCGAACAGGTCCGCCTGATGGGCGGGCACCTCGTCTCGGTCGCGCGCGTGCAGGTGCACCATCGACACGCCAAGCCCTGCGCAGGCCCGAACGTCTGATACGACCTCGTCTGGGGTCGTGGGCACATGCGGATTCATCCCCTTGGTGGGGATCATGCCGGTGGGCGCGAGGTTCACGATCGTCTTGGATGGGATTGGCACGAATCGTCCCTTCGTGACCAGCTGTTCTGGCCAGTATACCGAGTGGACTGACAGCCCTCTGCGCCCCCTCTGGGGCGGCGGTACATGCTGTATACTGGATTGGTTGCCGATTCCTCTCAGGAGTTCACATGCACCACGGACGTCTCCGCTAGCTGGCTCGCGTCGCATCTCGCGCGGCGCTGACGCACGCATCCGTGTGCGAAGGTGAGCACCGCTCCCTTCGCTGCCTTCAGAATCTGGAGACTGCTGTGAATCCTCGTACTGACTCTTGGTTGCGCACGTTCCTCATCATCTTCACCGGACAGGCGTTCTCGCTGCTGGGCAGCGCAGCGGTCAACTTCGCGCTGGTGTGGCATCTCACCGCTCAGACCGGTTCGGCGACCATTCTAGCGTACGCCTCGATCGCAGCGATCCTGCCCCAGGCGCTCCTTGGTCCGCTCGCCGGGCCGCTGGTCGATCGCTGGGACCGCCGGATCACGATCATAGTAGCCGACCTGCTCATCGCCGCTACCAGTCTGGTCCTGATCGCCCTGTTCATGGCCAATGCTGCCTCGACCGGGTTGATAATCGCCATCATCGCGGTGCGCGCGGTGGGTGCCGCGTTCCATACGCCCGCGAGCCAGGCGGCCGTTCCCATGTACGTCCCCGCCGATCAGCTCATGCGCGTCGCCGGATGGAACTTCTTCATGAGCTCCGGGGTGTCCATGGCTGGGCCGGTTCTGGGCGCGTTTCTCATGGCGGTCGCCCCCATGGTGGCGGTCATCGCGCTCGACGTGATGGGCGCTCTCATCGCCGTGCTCTCACTCATGGTGGTACGCATCCCCAACCCTGAGCCCGTGCAAGACGCCGAGCAACCCGACGGGTTCGTGGGCGAGTTCATCGTGGGGTGGAGGGAGCTCGTGGGCAACCGCGGACTGCTC
The DNA here is from genome assembly GCA_964467305.1 of uncultured Eubacteriales bacterium. Taxonomy (GTDB): domain Bacteria; phylum Actinomycetota; class Coriobacteriia; order Anaerosomatales; family PHET01; genus CAVPCY01. The sequence continues at coordinate 5,438 of CAYXQU010000052.1, read as the reverse complement.
GATCTGACCTTGGTGTTGACCGTCGTCACGGTGCTCTACATGCCGCTCAACGCGCTGTTCCCGCTCATGACGCGCCAGCATTTCGGAGGAGGTGCGGGCGCCGCTGCGACCATCGAGTTCGCCTTCGGTGCGGGCATGGCGGCCGGATCGCTTGCAATCGGCGCGCTCACTTCTCGGTTCGCCGCCGTCCGCCTGATCCAGGTGGGGATCGTGGTGATCGGGGCGTTGCTGGCCGCGTCGGGGCTGCTGCCCGCCACCGCATTCTGGGCATTCGTGGTGCTGTGCGTGCTTATGGGACTCTCGGTGCCGGTGTTCAGCGCACCACTCACGGCGATGTTCCAGCTGCTCATCGAGCCGTCCCGCCTTGGCCGTGTGATGTCGCTGTACATGACCATCACCATGCTCGTCTCGCCGGTGGGTCTCATGTTCGCCGGACCGCTCGCCGAGCGCACCGGTGTCGCCTCGTGGTTCGCGATCTCCGGTGCGCTGATCGCGGTGACGGGACTTGCGATCCTCGCCATCCCGGCGGTGCGAGTTCTCGACCGCACCATGCGTAAGAAGATGGCCGAATCAGCGCCCGGCGAGGCGGAACCCTGCATCGGTCTTGCAGTCGATTCCGCCTGCGCGGAGGTCGAGCCTGCCGCAGCCGAGTAACGGTGCGAACCGCTCGCACTTACTCGGCGGTCACCGGCATGGGTGCGACCTTGCGCGCCAGTGCCTCTCCGGCGAACAGGGCCAGCGCGGCCCACACGAGCGCGAACCCCACGAGCGTGTGGGCCGACACGACCTCATGGAAGACGAAGACCCCCAGCAGGAACTGCAGCGTTGGGGCGATGTACTGCAGCACGCCGATGAGCACGAGCGGAATGCGTCGCGCCGATGACGCGAACAGCAACAGCGGCACCGTGGTCACGACACCCGCGCCCACGAGTCCGGCGACCATGAGCGGCCCCGATCCCGTGAGGTGACCGGTTCCGGTGGCCTGCGCGTACACGAGCACGGCGGCGGCAGGAACGAACAGCAGCCCCGTCTCGAGCGCGAGCCCCTCGACCGAGCCAAGCGGAGAGAGCTTCTTCACGAGTCCGTAGAGCGCGAAGGTGAAGGCCAGTACCAAGGCGATCCACGGCAGACGGCCGTAGTCGTACGTGAGGTAGGCGACGCCTGCGGCGGCAAGCCCCACCGAGACCCACTGCACGCCACGCAGCTTCTCTCCCAGGAACACCACGCCCAACACGACGCTGAGAAGCGGGTTGATGAAGTAGCCCAGGCTGGTCTCCACCACGAAGCCTGCGTTGACACCCCAGACGTAGGTGAGCCAGTTCACCCCCAGCAGCAGCGACGCGACCGCGTAGACGCCCAGCGTCCTTGGTCGAAACGCCGTCTCGCGAAAGGACCGGGCGCTGCCAAGCGCCACGAGCAACACCGTGAGCAGAACGCTCGACCACACGATGCGGTGGCTGAGCAGCTGAAGCGCGGGCACGTCGTGCAGCGCCTTCCAGTACAACGGGAACAGCCCCCACAGCGCGTACGCGCCGGCAGCCTGGATCACACCCTTGTTCGAGGTCGAGCTGTCGCGTCCCATCGATCAGCGCATCGGCTCGACGGTCTCGTAGACCACACCGACCGCGGGGCCCACATGCACGCCCACGACGGGATGTATGGGCGCCAGCGGTACCGGCTGACCTGCGATCGGCTCGACCACCTGCGCGGCGAACCGGCGCGCCTCGTCCTCATCGGCGAAGTACTGGACCGCGGCCCGCTTCAACCCGTAGCGCTCGACATCCTTGCGCATGAGCGACGCGACCTTGCGCCAGGCCGACCGCCCCGTCCGAGCGACGCCCGCCACCCCGGTCGTGCCGTTCTCGGCAGTCAGGACCGGCACGACCTGCAGCATCACGCCCAAGAGCGCCGATGCGCGCGAGATGCGCCCTCCCCGGCGCAGATACTCCAGCGAATGCGGCGTGAACAGGAAACGGGTGCGTGCCATGGTCTGCTCGGCCGCCGCGCGGCACTCCTCGAGGGTGGCTCCAGCGGAGGCGGCTTCAGCTGCCGAGAGGACCGCGAACCCCTCTTCCAGGCTGTTCGAGCGGCTGCCCAGCACCTCGATTCGGGCGCCGGGGTGCTCGGCGGTCGTTGCATCAGCAGCGATACGCGCCGAGTGCACTGTTCCGCTCATATCCCCGGAGATCAGGATCGCGAGCACCTCTTCTTCACGACCCGCCGCAAGCAAGAAGGGCCCGGCGAACTCTCCGGGCGTGGGTTGAGAGGTGGTGGGCAGATCAACCAGCGCCTCAAGGCGGCCGGGAAAGCGCTCATCTTGCAGCTCAGACTCAGGAATCGAGCGACCGTCCGTATCGACGTGAAGGTTGACCGTCACGATTCCGTGCTCGTGGCGCTCCTCGGCGCTGAGACAAGCGGCCGAGTCTGTGACGATGCGTACAGGCACGCTCGCTCCCGCCTTTCTCATCGCGGTGATTCCACCCGTTCAGGATAGCCGACCGGGCGGTCTTGCTACCATCACGGCAAGGACACCTACGCGCGCGAAAGGAACCTGACCCATGTCGAGCAGCTCCGGAAGCTCACTGGCGGCGAGCGCGGTGGCGGTACTGGTTGGCGCCTCGGTCGCTTGGGCGGGATCGCAGGGGTCGATCGCGGTGGCGGGAGCGCCGGTCTTCTCGGTCGCCGTGGCGCTGGCCTTCCTGGTGCAATGGGTGGTGTTCGTGCCGTCGTGGCTGCTGCACACCGAGAAGTACTTCGACCTGACCGGAAGCCTCACCTACATGGGCGTGATGTCCATCGCGGTGCTCCTCAGCACGGCGAGCGACCTTCGCTCCCTGCTGCTGTTCTCGCTTGTGGTGGTGTGGGCGGCACGGCTGGGCACGTTTCTGTTCCGTCGCGTCCGCAGCGCCGGCAAAGACGGTCGCTTCGACGAGATCAAGGGCTCGGCATCGCGGTTCTTCATGACCTGGACCCTTCAAGGGTTGTGGGTGAGCCTGACGCTGGCAGCGGCGCTGGGCGCGGTCACCTCGACCACGCGTCCCGGTCTCGACGCGTTCGCGTTGGGTGGCCTGATCATCTGGCTGGCGGGATTCTCGATCGAAGCCGTCGCCGATGCCCAGAAGAGCCGCTTCCGAGCAGACCCCGCCAACCGTGGTGCCTTCATCCGCACGGGACTGTGGGCGTGGTCTCGGCACCCAAACTACTTCGGCGAGATCGTGTTGTGGACCGGCATCGCGATCATCGCGTTTCCGGCGTTGCATGGATGGCAGTACGTCACGCTCGTGTCACCGGTGTTCGTGACGCTGCTTCTGACACGCGTGAGCGGCATCCCGCTACTCGAGAAGCGGGCTGACGCCACGTGGGGCGGACAGTCGGACTACGAGGCATACAAGCTGCACACGCCGGCGCTCATCCCCCGGCCTCCGCGCGGCTAGGGAATCCGTCCGGCGCTTCTCCAGCGCACGAGCACGGTCCGCCCGATGCCCTCGATGGGAATGAAGTGGACAGTCCCGGCTTTCGCCACGGAGGTCCACATGCGCCTGCTCGCGATGCTCGCAACGCTGCTTCTCTCGGTCGCGCTGGTGGGTTGCGCCCCGGAAGTGCCCCAATCGCCCGGCTCCGGCCAGCCCGGTACCGGACAGCCCGACGCCGAGCAACCGGCTACCGATGGGCCTGCGGCCGAGCCTGCCGCGGAAGCTACCGGCATCTACGCGGTCGAGCTGACCGACGTGGTCTCCGGCGACGTGTTCACGCTCGCTGACCTGAAGGGCAAACCGGTCTTGTTGCACCCGTTCGCGATGTGGTGAAGCGTATGCAGACGCCAGCAGGTCGTGCTGGACGAGGTACTGCTCGATCGAGACGAGGACTTCGTGGTGGTCGCGTTGGAGATCGACGAGAACGGCGATGCCGATGCGGTCAGGGACCGGGCGCAAGGCCGTGCGAGTGACTCCTCGCGCTGGGTCGTCTCGCCCAAAGCCCTCACCGACCTGCTGGTCGAGGAGTTCGGCCCCTCGGTGATCGTGCCGCCAACCGCACCGATCATCGTCATCGATGCCGAGCAGACCAGCGCGACGCTGATGGGTGCCGGACCCAAGAACGCCGCAGAACTTGCCGAAGCCGTGGACTCCGCACGCTGACCGGAAGGCCACCTTGTGGACATCACGTTTCTGCTCACGACGTACTGGCTCGGGCTGCTCACGCCGCTCACAGCCCCCTGTGTGCTGCCGCTGTACCCGGCGTACCTTGCTCGCATCGTGCGCGAGGCGGACAAGAAGCACGATGACCCCCGGTTCCTGGGACTTGTGGGAGTCGTGGTCAGCACCGGCGTGCTGACCTTCATGGGGCTCGTGGGTCTCCTGTTCACCACGGTGCTGCAACAGTCCTTGTCTCGGGTGATCCAGTACGTGTCGCCGTTGGCCTTCGGGGTGCTCGCGGTCGCGGGCGTGTTCCTGATGCTGGGAATCACGCCCAAACGCAAGATCAGGCCGGTGCTTCCCAGCCAGCCGCTCGCCGGGGCCTTCCTGTACGGGTTGTTCTTCGGAGCCATCGTCATTCCGTGCAATCCCGCCCTGATCGCGTTCTTCTTCGCGAGGGCGGCCACCGTCACCGAGTTCGGCAGCAACATGCTCAACTTCCTCGCCTTCGGCCTGGGAATCGTCACTCCCTTGTTGGCGCTTTCGCTTGTCACCCGTGCAGCGAGCCGCAACCTGATCACCGCGATGGTGCGCTACCAGCGCCCGCTCGACCTCGTGTCCGGAGCGGTGATGACCGGGGTGTCGCTCTACTACCTCATCTTCGTCTTCGAGATCATCGGGTAGGTGCGCAGCCCGGCCGCGAGGAGCCTCGTGGCGCACAAGTCGCTACAATAGGCGTCTATGCCATCGCGAAATACACGCATCGCCATGCTCGCATTGGTGCTGGCCGCCGCAGTCTTCGGTGTCCCCGGCGTGCCTGCGCACGCCCTCACCGCCGCTCAGCAGACGGCCAAAGACCGCGCAGTGCTCCAGCGCGCCTCGAAGCGGCTGGCGGCGGCGCGCGCACGATCGGCATCGATCAGACAGCGAGCCCAGGCCGCCTCGTCGCGTCTCGACGGCATCATCGCCGAGCAAGACGAGACCGGCACCCGGCTGAATGCACGCGCCCGAAGCATGTACCGCAGCGGCGACACTGGCTTCATATCGCTGCTGCTTGGCGCCGACACCTTCGAGGAGTTCGCGTCCCGCTGGGATCTGCTCACGCGCATGAACGAGACGGATGCGCACGATCTGGAGCGCCTCGCCAAGCTGCGGCGTGAGGCGAAGTCCGAGGCCGGCAAGCTGCTTGAGCTGCAAGAGCAGCAGGCTCGCTCGGTGGCCGAGGAAGCGTCCGAGGTGTCCCAAGCGCGCAAGCAGCTCGCTGCCAGCAAAGCCGCGCTCGTCACCTACGAGGCCAGGGTCGCC
>CAYXQU010000051.1:0-9995 GCA_964467305.1 uncultured Eubacteriales bacterium | reverse complement strand
CGAGTTGGCTGTGATTACTGTCTCCCCGAGAAGGTGGGTTAGATTCTGGCTGTTCAGAGAAGGGCCATTGCCAATCACGAAAGCCCGTCGCCCCGCATACATCTCGCGAAAGCGTTCGTTGCGCTGCAGCAGCTGGGGTTTCAGCGGATCCGCTTCTTGCTCCAAGGGAATCTCGGGCACAGGCTCGTAGCGCCGGGCGTATTCCGCGATGCGATGAGACAGCTGGGTCAGCAACCCGTAAGGTCCCTGATCTCTCAAGTTGCGCGCGACCGCTCGTAGGTTCATTCGGCCATGCCGTTCCCCCGACACCACTGACGACACGCCCGGACCAACGCAACGCGACCCGCACGGTCAGCTATCAACAGTCTGGCCACTCGTGATGCTTGCGCAGCGAGCATCACGCTCGTGCCCCGATCGTGGACTCCACGAACGACTTCATCGCCGCATACTTCTGGTCTATTCGTTCGGCGACCGGTTCGTAAGATACGAAACCTGTCCGTATGCTGCCGAGTAGGGCTTGCTCCACTTGCGCCGGCACCCGGCCACTTGCGGTCTTCATCATACTCTCTCTCCAGAACCACTCAGGCTCTGGCCACGTGGCAAGACGCCTTGCGATGCGTGAGCGAAGGGAGTACTCCCAAGCAGGAATTCCGTTGGTTCCGAGGGCCAGGTTCGCACCAACGCCCCTCGCGTCCTCCTCAATCAACAGTGATGGGCGCCTAGCGCTGAGGAAGTAGAGATGCGCATGCACCCTGTATCCCACATGAAGGTCGCACTCGTCGTAGAAGGCGATGCGGCCGAGATCGTAGGCCGCGTCGATCACCTCACAGCCCATCGCCCGTGCACGTGATGCAAGTTTCTCGGTCCAGACAGCCTCGGTCTCCGCCGTCAGTTCATCGGCGTGGATACCCCTGTGAAACACGCAACTGAAGTGCGCTTTCGGCAGCATGGCTTTCAGTCGTTCAAGAGTCGCGACACACTGGTCTTGGTAGATTGCGGACGCGGGCGTGGTGAACACAACGGTCTTCACATTGGCCGGAAGCACGAAGCCCTGCCCCATCCGGTCCGAACGGTACCAAGTGGGACAACCCGTGTAGACGTAGTCGCGGACTCCGTTGGCGTCTAGAACCTTCGCCGAAATCGGATCGCGCACTGAGAAGTGCACGCGACCTGCGCAAGCATCAAGCATCCGCCTTGTCTCTGTCGAGAAGCCCGCGTGCCGAACATCCAGTGTGTCGCCAACCGGAAGGAAGCTGCCCGAACCAAGAAACACGAGCGGTACCGTGAGCCTGCTCATTGCTTCGAGAGTGGAGAGTAGCGGATAGACCCGCGGATACATATCTGGCTGAATTCCTGGACCGCCTGCGACAACCAGGGCCTTGGCACCAGCGAGCAGGTCGGCCTTGTCGTCCAACGACTCCCATGACGGTACCGCAACGACCTCGCTCCCAGACAGATCGGCAACCAGGGCACGCGCACGTTCCGTGATGAGGTAGTCGCCCACGTTCTTTCGGGCACCAGTCAGAAGGAGTATCACTCCAGACCATCCAAGTCGATCAACTCATCTTCGGCGAAGTCTCGTGTGAGTCGCCTGCCGAGGACTGACGCAACCTCCGAAGGGTCGATTCCCGTGCCGGGTCGCTTGAAGTCAACGTCGGTGATCTGAAGAATCGTGTGTGCGCGAAGATTCCGGGCAGCCACGACGCTGCGACGGGCATAGGAGCGCGCCGCCTCCTCAGCGGGTTCAATCTCAACCGGCTCTCGGGTCATCATCCAGACATCGGTGCAGTTCTTGACCAACCGAGCGAGCCCCTCCGGATCCACAGCATGATAGTGGTCGTCTCCAGGCAGACTCTTGTCCAGGGTGAAGTGCTTCTCCACGATGCTCGCACCCAGCGCGACACTCGTTGGACACGCGTACTCAGAATCCTGCGGCTGGGTGTGGTCGGAGTAGCCGAGAACAACATCTGGGAACTCGATGGCCAGCATTTCTAGGCGACGGAGATTAGCTTGACTGAGCGGAGTGGGGTACGCAAGCGTGCAATGCAGCAGACCTACGCTTGCCCCCTCGGCACGAACAGCGTCGACAGCGCGGTGGACCTCCTGCATCGTCGATGCTCCGGTGGAGAGCAGCATGGGTCTACCATGTGCCGCGCAGGCGCGTAGGAGCGGAAGATCAGTGATGTCCGCTGACGCGATCTTGAACGCCGGCATACCCAGCCCCGCCAGCATCTCTGCAGCATCAGGATCGAATGGAGTCGAGAGACAGGTGATGCCGACGCGCGCCGCATGGGTGAAGAGCTCAGCGTAGTCGTCGCGCACCAGCAAACTGCGCTCTGCGAAGATGTCGTACTGTGTCGCCCCGGCGGTCGACTCCCAATAAGTGGGTGCCCAGCGAGCGGCCAGACGAGACGCTGTGTACGTCTGGAACTTCACAGCATCCGCGCCAGCCGCAGCAGCACGGGATACCAGTTCTCTTGCCAAGTCGAGACTGTTGTAGTGGTGTACGCCAGCCTCAGCGATCACGTAGGGGCGTTCGCCTGGCCCGATTGCGCGACCACTGATGTGAAGATGCTCGACTGTCACGATTGCACCCGCCGTGCGCTCTCAGCCGCACTCAGTATCCGTTCGGCAATGGACTTGTTTGAGCGACCCTCAACCGCCTTGAGCATCCGATGGTGCATGCTGAGGCGCATATCACGGCTCTCGAGAATCGCCGCAATGTGGTGACCGAGTCCCGCCGGATCCACGTGTTCTCCGAGACCGAGATTCGTCACACCGAACGGGCTCGACGCGTGTGTGTGCATAAGCTCGCGTTCGTTCTGGCACATGGCGATGGTGGGAACACCCTGCGTCATCAGCTCTGTGACAGTGCGGCCAGCCGACGTTATTGCCAACTGGGATCTATGCATGATGACCGCAAGGTCCGTGACGGAGCTGAGCACCTCGCCGCGTAGCTCGAAGGCTTCGAGTGAGACGTGGCCGTGCGAGTAGCCGGGGCCCAGCACCACTGTCACCTCCCCATCGAATCCAATCGCCTGCAGGGCCGTGAGCGCTTTGGCCGTCAGGTGTTGGGGATCTGTCCCGCCGAAAGTGACGAGGATTCGCTCAACTGACTCGCCCGGTGGCTCTGTGGGCGGCAGCAACTCGAACTGAGGGCCGAGAATCGCGTGCTTGACTCCATACCAGTGATTATCCCCGGGATAGACATCGGTGTAGAGGTCGTTGATGACAAGCCCAGCAGCACGAGCACCCTCACCAAGGTTCTCGATGGTCACCACGAAGGAAGCGTGCTTCGCCGTACTGCGCACATACTCCTCTGTTGTGTCGAGCACATCGAGCACCACGATGTCCGGCTTGATCCAAGATAGAACCTCCTCGAATTCGGCCTCGGAGGCAACAGTCCGAACGCGTGACGAATGAGTGTGCAGGAAGTCCGCCCCGAGTAAGTGATCCCCATCGGACCTTGTGACGATAGTCAGGTCATGCTCAGCAAGCGCGTGCTCGAGAGCCAACGCCCGGTACGCATGTCCCATTCCCAGACCTGGGCCGGCGTCTGCACGAATCACAATGCGCCGGCGTGACGCGTAGTATTCCGCTACCGCCCAGTCTGAGAAGGAGTCAATATCTAGGGCCGATGCCTGTTCAATCTCGAGGAGACTGACCGGGTCGCCGATACGTGTGCCCCTATTCACGATATCGCCCAAACGCGCTCCTATGATGCCCCCGGTTTCCGCGAAGACGCGCGGGAGCCACTGACGGTTCACTCGCGCCTCGAACAGCGGGCACGGCTTCCCTTCCGCGTCGACCTCCCACCTCAAGTGCCGGTCATCGGCAACCGAGAGCACGCAGCCTCCACGATCTTCAATCATCCCAAAGGCCGCCTCGACCTGCTCGGCGCGGATGAAGGGACTGGTGGGTTGAATAGTGATCAACGTGTCGCCGGGAGACGCACCTTCGGACAGCAGGCGGCTGGCGATGTGGGTAGCAACCTCATCAAGAGTAACTCCGTCGCCAGAGAGGTCCTCGGGGCGCATGACTACCCGTGCGAGACCGGCACAGACTCTCGCGATGGAATCGTCGTCAGTGCTAACTAGGATGTGGGACGCCGGTACAACCTCGTTGGCCACATCAAGCACATGGCGAATCAGCGGTCGGCCACCCAGCTCCCGCAAGTTCTTCCGAGGCACCTCTTTGGAACCACCACGTGCGGGTATGAGAATCCAGCGCATTCATGTTCCTATCGACCGCAGGGCCTGACCCCTGACTTGGACAGTATAGCCACTGAGGCACCTCGATCACTGGCGTTGCACAGCTCACATGGAACGGTACGGCGGATGAGTCTATCTGGGCTCACCCGAGTTGGCGGTCCGTCGCACAGGTTCTGTACGATGACACAACCCACTGGGGCAGGCACGGACTACCTGCCGTCGCGATGCCGTCGAAAGGTCACGTAGCTTATGGCGCTGGTTCTCTGGGTCACTGGAGTGCTCATCGGTGTGTTCGTTGTCCGCGACTTGCTGTACCGCTGGCTGGTCATCCGGCCCATGACCGATCTTTCCGGGCGCTACGCCGCTTACATCGAGCACGACCACAATTACCGTTGGGTCGTACCGGTGCTCGCGGATCACAAGAACCCTGTGGACGTCCACTTCGCTGGAAACTCGCACGTCATCGATGGAATAGACCCGGGCATCGTGAGCCGAGAGTCTGGCTGGGCATGCTACAACTTGGCACTATACAGTCTGCCTGCTCAGAACGCCGTGGGCCTCCTGGACCTTTTCGGGAACTACCCCCGCCTGCTCTTCATCGACTTCTCAACCCGCTACAGTGCATACCGCCACGAGGAGGGTGTGACCCAACAAGCCTTGGCGGCTGCGAGCATGCCCCGGTCCCAACGGGCACGACAAGAACTCGCCGATCGAATCCAGTGGCTTGCTCCCTCGCTGTTCGTGCCACGACCGTTCAGGCCAGTGTTCCTTCGGTCGTTTCAGAAGCTGCAGCACTTTCGCACCACAGGGCGAATGGCGATCGGCAGGTACACGCCTTTTCGCCCCTTCGTCAGCTACGACTGGTGGTTCGACAAGACGAGCAACCACAGACTTGCGCGACGCGTAAGACCCCGCTCACGCTGGGAGCAGCAACGTGAAGAACACCTAATCGACCTGCGCCTCTCAGAGACCCAGCAGCTATGCGATCCAGAGAGCGCGGCGTATCGCGAAAGCCTGTTGTCCACTTACGAAATGGTTGAGCGGCTCATCAAGCGGGGCGTCAAAGTCGTGTTCATGCGACTGCCCATGCACCCGCGAGTGGTCACTTTCGAAGACGCGCACTTCGCCCAGTTCTTCGCAGATGTACGTGCCCTCGCTGCGAGCCTGCGTGTGGAGTATCTCGATCTGACGGCCGCCGAGCACGCCGAAGCCATAGGGCCACTGGACTTCTACTCCGACGGGCACCATGTGTGTCACCCAAGCGACGTGCGGCTATCTATGCACATGGCGAAACTTGTTCGCGACAGGCTGCCACGTGATGCGAACGCTTCAGAGGCGGAGGTTGCCCAACCGGAATGACCGGTGGTAGAACCCAGCCGAGAGCACTACCGACTGGCCACGTGCCGTAGACGGTACGGCAGGGAGTCCTCCTGAACCCCGCCCTGGAGCCGGGACGCAAGGAGCGCGATGAGCGCATCACCGCGCCCGCATAGCCCCAAACGGCACATCGTGAAGCTGCGCCTCGGCGATCGTGCATAACGTACGCCCCCAGAGGGTTGGCGTCGAACCCCGGAATCGTCGCTACAGCAGCTGGCTCTCGAACAGCTTCTGGTAGGCGTCGCCCTTCGCCATGAGCTCGTCGTGCGTGCCGCGCTCCACGATCCTCCCCTGGTCGATCACGACCAGCTGATCTGACTGGATCACGGTAGCGAGCCTGTGAGCGATCACGATGATGGTCTTGCGGCCGTGCAGCTTCGCGAGCGCCTTCTGGATGTAGGCCTCGGACTCCGAGTCCAGCGCACTGGTGGGCTCGTCCAAGATCAGTATCGAGGTGTCGGCCAGCAGCACGCGGGCCAACCCTATGCGCTGCTGCTCTCCCCCGGAGAACCGGACGCCCTGATCGCCCAGCCGGGTCTCCAGGCCATGCGGAAGGTCGTAGATGAAGGTGGCGTAGGCGCCCTCGAGGGCGGAGCGTATCTGCTCCTCGGTAGGCTCGTGATCAAGGCCGTAGGTCAGGTTCTCCCGCACGGTGTCGTTGAACAGCATCGCGTTTTGGGTGAGATAGCCCATGCCCCGGCGCAACATGCCCACGTCGTACTGGGTGATGTCCACGCCGTCCAGGCTCAACGTGCCGGCCGTGACGTCCCGAAGCCGCGCGATGAGCTCCACCAGCGTCGACTTGCCCCCGCCCGAGCGGCCAACAAGCGCGGTGAGCGAACCCGCCGGGATGGTGAGCGAGACCCCGTCGAGCACCTGCTTGCCGGCGCTCTTCACGGTTCCGTCGGGCGCATGGACGTCCGGGTACTCGAAAGAGACGTTGTCGAAGACGATCTCGCGCTGCAAGCCGGTGAACGGCACCGGACCGCGACGGATGGTGTTGGAGCGCTGCGCGTCCTCGGTCATCTCCTGCACCAGCAGCAGACCCGACATGTTGCTCGAAATGGTCTGCCGCCCGGCGTTGAACTCCTTGACCTTGGCGTTGAGCCGGTTGATCACGAACAGCAGCAGACCAAGCTGCGCCAGCGTCATACCCAGCACGCTGATCCCCACGAAAAGCGTGATGAACACCGAAAGCATGAGCAGCGGATCTGCGGTGACCTCGATGCCCGCACCCAGACGTGCTTGCTTGACGCTGATGACCCGCATGACCTCAGAGAACTCGCGTATCCGGTTGGATTCCTGGGCCTTCTGGTCTTGGAGCTTGATGAGCCGGATGAGGTTGAAGCGCTCGACGATCTTGCCCATCATCTTCTGGCTCACGCGCGCAGACTCGACGCTGTAGGCGCCAATGCGCTTGATGTTGGCCTTCACCGCCATGGAGACCAACACGGCGAACGCCAGGATGATGCCAGTGAGCGGAGCCGAAATCGCGAGCAGTATCGCGATGTAGAGCGCCATGAGCAGCGAGATCGACAGCTGCTTGATCACCGAGAGGATCGCTTGACCGGCCACCGCGGTCTGTCCCAGCACCACGCCTACCACCTGGCCAACCGTGTGGCGGGTGAAGAACTCGGGGTCTGCATCCAGGATCGAATCGAGCGTCTGCATACGCATGCGGATGCCAATGCGGCTGCTCACGACAGCGGAGTACCAGGTGTTGAAGTAGAAGACCACCTGACGAAGCAGGATGGGCACGAACGCCATGGCCAGGAGCACCGGCAGGGTGACCGGCAGGCTGAGGGCCTCCATGATCGCCGCGAGCGCCGCCCAGATGGGACCGGAGCTCTCGATGATCGCGGTCTGCCCGCCCTCGGCGTACTGCAAGATGGGCAGCAGCAAGGTGAGTCCCACGCCCTCGAACACCGCGAAGGCCACGGCGAACGCGATGAGCCCCACGATCTCCATGGGCCTGATGTCCACGATGCGCAGCATGCGCCGGATGGCGTTGATGCGCAGATATTCGGCAAGGAACTCGATCGCCCGCTTGAGCATGGTGGTTAGCCGCCAAGCCTCTCGAGGTCGGCATCGACCATCATCTCGACCAGTTCAGGGAACGAGACCTTCGGCTCCCACCCAAGCACCCGCTTGGCCTTCGAGGCGTCGCCCAGAAGCAAGTCGACCTCGGCAGGACGCACGAACGCCGGGTCCACCACCACGTGGCGCTCCCAGTCCAGTCCCGCGCGCCCAAACGCGATCTCGCAGAACTCGCGCACGGTGTGGGTCTCGCCGGTGGCTACCACGTAGTCGTCAGGCGTGTCCTGCTGCAGCATGAGCCACATGACCTCGACGTAGTCGCCTGCGAAGCCCCAGTCGCGCTTCGCATCCAGGTTGCCCAGCCTGAGCTCTTGGGCCAGACCCATCTTGATCCTTGCGACACCGTCGGTGATCTTGCGTGTCACGAACTCCATCCCTCGCCGGGGGGATTCGTGGTTGAACAAGATGCCGTTCGACGCGTGCATCCCGTAGGACTCACGGAAGTTCACGGTGATGTAGTAGCCAAAGGCCTTGGCTGCTCCGTACGGCGAGCGCGGATGGAACTGCGTCAGCTCGGTCTGTGGTGTCTCGGCAACGCGTCCGAACATCTCAGAGGTGGCCGCTTGGTAGAAGCGCGCATCGGGCTTGCTGCGACGGATCGCCTCGAGGATGCGCACCACGCCCATGCCGTCGACATCGCTCGTCGCAATGGGCACAGACCACGAATCGCCCACGAACGACTGCGCCGCAAGGTTGTAGACCTCGTCGGGCTGAGAGGCGTCGACCGCCTCGATCAATGAGGCGTGATCGGTCATGTCTCCGCTCACCAGGGTGATGCGGTCCAGGATATGTGCGATGCGCTCGGTCGACGGAGTCGCGTTGCGACGAATCATTCCGAAGACCTCGTAGCCCTTGTCCAGCAGAAGCTCGGCGAGATACGAGCCGTCCTGGCCGGTGATGCCGGTGATGAGTGCACGCTTGGTCACGTCTGTGCCGCCTCTCAACCGGAGTGCCTCAGCACCCACGGGTCTCGTCGTAGTCTTCTTTGTTGGCTTCCCACCATGCCACGGTGCGAGCGATGCCTTCATCGAAGGGTATCTCAGCCTCGAAGCCGAAGCATTCCTTCGCACGCGTCACGTCGAGCTTGCGGCGGGGCTGACCATTGGGCTTCGTGGAGTCCCATACGATCTCGCCTTCGTAGCCCACCGCTTTGGCGATGGTCTGCGCCAGATCGGCCATCGAGATCTCCCAGCCCGCACCCAGATTGACCGGCTCATCACCGTTGTAGGACTCGGCAGCCATCGCGATGGCGCGCGCGCAGTCCTCCACATAGAGGAACTCGCGCGTTGGGGTGCCATCGCCCCACAAGACCACCGGCCCCCCGTGGTCGCGAGCGTCGATCATCTTGCGAATCATCGCGGGGATCACGTGGCTGGACTCAAGGTCGAAGTTGTCATGCGGCCCGTAGAGGTTGACCGGCATGAGGAAGATGCCGTTGAAGCCGTACTGTTGGCGGTAGGCCTGGCACTGCACGAGCATCATCTTCTTGGCCAGACCGTACGGTGCGTTGGTCTCCTCGGGATAGCCGTTCCACAGGTCGTCTTCCCTGAAGGGGATGGGCGCGAACTTGGGGTAGGCGCAGATGGTGCCAAGCGCCACGAACTTGTCCACGCCGGCCAGCCGCGCCTCTTCGATGAGGTGCAGCCCCATGACCGCGTTGTCGTAGAAGTAGCGGCCCGGGTTGGCCATGTTGGCGCCTATGCCTCCCACCACCGCCGCGAGGTGGATGATCACGTGCGGCCGGGCGTCCGCGAGCAGGCGCCTGATCGCGTCGATGTCAGTCAGGTCGTTGTCTGCCTGCAGCGGCACGAACACATCGTGCGCGCCGCGCCGCTCCAGCTGCTCGACCAGGTGCGTGCCCAGGAAGCCGGCGCCGCCGGTGACACACACGCGTTTGCCGTCCCAGAAGTCGCTCACTGATCAGCCCTCTCGGTTCCAGTCGTCTTCCAGGCGCACGATGTCGTCTTCGCCCAGATACTCGCCCACCTGGACCTCGATCACCTTGAGCGGGATCTTGCCGCGGTTCTCGATGCGGTGCACCGAGCCCACGGGGATGAAGGCGCTCTCATTCACGTGGACCTCGACGCTCTCGCCGTCGCGCGTGACCAGTGCCGTGCCTGCGACCACGATCCAGTGCTCGCTGCGGTGGCGGTGGCTTTGCGTGCTGGGCCGCGCGCCCGGCTTGATCTCGAGCAGCTTGATCTGGAACCCCGGACCCGCGAGCAGGCTTGTCCACGAACCCCATGGGCGCAAGCTCACCTTGGGCTGAGTCACTTCCGGGGCACCTATCGCCTTCAGCGCGTCAAAGAC
>CAYXQU010000050.1:2998-10147 GCA_964467305.1 uncultured Eubacteriales bacterium | reverse complement strand
CGCGCGCCGCGCGCGTTGGCGAGAAACGCCACGGGTGCGGCGAAGATCAGGACGCCGAGCGTGAGAGCCGGCAGCTGAGCGGCGAGCGTCATGCTGCACGCTCCTTCTCGGCGTCCTCGAGGGTGACGGCCCCGGTCTCGGTGTAGATGCGTTTGATGAGCGCGAGCGCGAACGCGGTCGCCGAGACGGTCACGACGATTCCGGTGAGCACCATCGCGTGCGGGAGCGGATCGGGGACGCTTCCGGGCACGCGCCTGGCGATCGCGACGATCACGAGGAATACGCCCGAGCTCATGATGTTGAGGGCGAGCGCCTTGTGCAGCAGGTGCGGTCGAACCGCCAGCCCGTACAGGCCGATGCAGAACAGCAGCGCACCGCCCACGCCATAGAGATCGGTCTGACTGATGACCATCAGGTTCACGAGCCGCCCTCCCGGTAGTGCTTCTCGGGAGTGGCCGAAGAGATGAACAGACTCACGAGGATGACCCCGATGGAGAATGTCAGCCACGACTCGATGACCAGCATGAGCGGCTTCTCGATGCCCTCGGGGTACTGCAGCAACGTCCCGCCCATGACCATGGGCAGCAACGCGACCACGAGAAAGACCATGAAGCCCACCGCGATGGCGACCCTAAGCGCGACGCGAGTAACCCAGCCGGGTCGTGCGTAACCCGACAACGACAGCAAGACACCTGCGGCACCTAAGATCGCCCCGGCCTGGAACGCTCCGCCGGGTGCATGTTCACCGGCCCACAGCAGATAACCGCTTGTGAGGACCATGAGCGGTACGAGGATGCGCGTCATGCCTGAGAGCACGGGATCGGCGGCGGGTGCGAGCGGTGCCCAGATGCCAGCGGTCTCCTTGCGAAGCGAGAGCACGCCGATGGTCGCGAGCATCAGCACCGCGATCTCGAGCAGCGTGTCGTAGCCGCGGAAGTTGAGCAGAACGGCGGTGACGGCGCTCTTGACGCCGCTCGCCTTGAGGTTCGCGTCGATCAGCGGTGCCAGGCCGGCCTCGGTCTCCGGAATCGCCAGCACGCCACGCGCAAGCGTGACGAAGATCGCCGTGCAGAGTGCGCCGACGACAACGCTGCGCAGGTTGCCCGGCCGCTTGAGCCACTCACGCATCGTCATCGCCTGGCTCCTGCACATCCGCCCCGCCCTTGAGCACGGGGAACGGCACCTCTCGGCCACGGAGGTGGCCAACGGCGTCGAGCAGGAGCGCACCGGTGATGCCCGCGCCGATCGCCGCTTCGGCAAGCGCGATGTCGGGAGCGGCAAGGCGTACCCACGCGAGTGCCGTGAGCAGGCCAAGTGCGATGAACAGCACTACGGACTTGAACATCCTTGCTTCGGCCAGTGCACGAACCGCGAGCCACACGATGGTGACGAGCAGACTGACGTCCAGGAGCGCCGCTGAGATACTCACGAGCGCCTCCACAAGTCGATGCCGCTGCGCCGTGCGGCGCGTGAGACCACGTGACTTGCCGTGGCACCGGCCACGAGTACGAGCGCCCATATAAGGATCAACTTGGCCGCAACGAGCGCCGATTCGGCCTGAAGCGCAAGCGCCACGACGATGAAGCCAAGCCCGAGGTTATCAGCCTTGGTGAGTGCGTGAAGGCGGGTGTAGACGTCAGGGAAGCGAAGGACGCCTATCGAGCCGGCGACGAAGAACACCGTACCCACGACGAGCAGTACGCCTGTGGCGATATCGAGCAGTCCCATCAGGCACCGCCCTCCCCGCTCGACTCCGACTCACGCTCACACCCGTCGAGCATCCCGTGCCATGCTCGCTTGACGAACGCCACGACGGTCATCGCAGCCAACAGCGAGAAGACGAGCGCGACATCGCGAAGCGCAGGCATGTCGAGTCCAAGCGACAGAAGCAGCAGCATCGCGACACCGCTTGTGCCGAACAGCTGAGCCGCAAGCATGCGATCTGCCGGTGTGGGGCCTCGCTCGACACGGATGAGCCCGATGATGATGGTGGCGAGCAGGATGACAGCGAATCCAACGTAGACGGAGTCAGGCATCGCAACCTCCCGCCGACGAGGTGCCGCTGCCAAGCACGAGTCCCATGGTCGCCGCGATGTGCTCCTCGACACGCGCGACATCGGCTGCGATCGGCTGGGTACGGTCGAGCACATGCAGCACAAGCGTGTCGCCTTCGAAGCCCGAACTCAGCGTCCCGGGCAGAAGGCTCACGGTGTCAGCGAGGACGACGCGCGCGGCTTCAAGAGGCAGCCGCACGGGGTACTCGACGAAGGCAGGCTCAAGTGGCATCGAGGGCCTGAGCGCGCGTAATGCGACATCGATACCACCCACGACCGACTGGACGGCGAAGTACCACGCGAATCGGGCGGCGGGCACAAGATGCAGCCGCCAGCCACGTTCCGGGGTCAACCTGAGTGCCGCTGCACTCGCGAATACCACGAACGGCACGCCAAAGACCCATGACGACGCGTCGCCCTCCGACAGCACCCACCACAACACCACGAAGACGAGAATCCGCTCGAGCAGTCGGAAGGTCAGGCGCATACCGCTAGACGCCCTCGTCTCGCACTCGGGCCACGAAGTCATCGACGCTCATGGCGCCCAGGTCGCCCTCTGTGCGCTCGCGAACGCCCACCGTGTCCGACTCGATCTCCTTGTCGCCCACCACCAGCATGTACGGGACCTTGGACTGCTGAGCCTTGGCGATCTTGACGCGCATGGGCTCGTTGTCCGAGACCACCTCGGTGCGGACATCCGCAGCGTTGAGGCGGCGTGCGAGCTGCTCGCAGTGCTCGAGGTGACGGTCGGAGATGGGGATGATCGCGGCCTGCACCGGCGCAAGCCACGTGGGAAACGCGCCGGCGTAGTGCTCGATGAGGATGCCGAAGAAGCGCTCCATTGAGCCCAGGATCGTGCGATGCAGCATGTAGGGCTGCGCCTCGGTGTTCTCGGCGGTGCGATAGGTCATGTTGAAGCGCAGCGGGTTGTTGAAGTCGACTTGGATGGTCGCCGTCTGCCAGGTGCGGCCAATGGCGTCGCGCAGCTTGATGTCGATCTTGGGGCCGTAGAACGCGCCGTCGCCCTCGTTGATGTCGTAGTCCATGCCACGCTGCTTGAGCGCATCGATGAGCGCCTCAGTGGCGTGATCCCACTCTTCGTCGAAGCCTTCGATGGACTTCTCGGGGCGGGTGGAGACCTCGGCGGTGTACTCGAAGCCGAAGACGCCGTTCACGAAGTCGACGAGGTCGAGCATCTTCATGACCTCGGGAGTGACCTGCTCGGCGGTGCAGAAGATGTGCGCGTCGTCTTGGGTGAAGCCGCGTGCCCGCATGAGACCGTGCACCACGCCTGAGAGCTCGTGGCGGTAGACGGTGCCGAACTCGAACATCCGGATGGGCAGGTCTCGGTAGGAGCGAACCGAGTCGTTGTAGATCATGATGTGCCCGGGGCAGTTCATGGGCTTGATGCCGTAGTCGTTGACGCGACCGTCGCCCTCGTCGACTTGGAAGAAGTACATGTTCTCTCGGTAGTTGTCCCAGTGGCCCGAGATCTTCCAGACGTCGGCCTTGTAGACGTGCGGTGTGATGACCTCGACGTAATCGCGGCGGTACAGCTCGGAGCGCAGCCACTCCTGGATGATGCGCAGCACGCGCGCGCCCTTGGGGTGGTAGAGCGGCAGACCCGCGCCCGCCTCTTCGTGCAGCGAGAAAAGGTCGAGTTCGCGTCCCAGCTTGCGGTGGTCGCGCTTCTCGGCCTCCTCCAGGCGGGTCAGGTAGGCGTCGAGCTCCTTTTGCGAGAACCAGACGGTGCCGTAGATGCGCTGCAGCATAGGGCGGTTCGAATCCCCGCGCCAATACGCGCCCGCGATCTTCATGAGCTTGAACGCGCCGGCACGAGCGGTCGACGGGATGTGAGGCCCACGGCACAGGTCGGTGAAGACGCCTTGGGTGTAGGTCGAGATCGTCTCGCCCTCAGGCAGCTCGCCGATGAGCTCTTGCTTGAACGGCTGCTCCTCGAACGCGTCGAGCGCCTCAAGCTTGTCGAGCACGGTGCGCTGGAACGGCTTGTCCTCGGCGATGATCTGGCGCATGCGCTCCTCGATGGCCTCGAGGTCTTCGGGCGTGAAGGAGCGACCGATCTCCATGTCGTAGTAGAAGCCGTCCTCGATCGACGGGCCGATGCCGAACTTGGCCAGGGGGAACAGCTCTTTGACCGCCTCGGCCATGATGTGGGCGGTCGAGTGGCGCAAGATGTCGAGCGCCTCGGGGCTCTTGTCGGTGATGATCTCGACCGTAGCGCCGTTGGTGAGCACCGTGCGCACGTCGACGAGGGCGCCGTCGACCTTACCGGCGATCGCGGCTTGCGCGAGCCTGGGCCCGATGGAGGCCGCAAGGTCGTGGACGCTGGATCCTTCGGGGACGGACTTCTCTGTGCCGTCGGGCAACTTCACCGAGATATCTACCATGACCTGTGTCTCCTTGTTGGGTACGCAACCGCCCCGCGTCGAGTGAGCGGGGCGGGTTTCAGACTACCATGCTTTGTGCTGTGAGACGGTCGCACTACTGCTTGGTCTTGCAGTAGGGGCACACTCCCCAGTTGAGCTTGAGCGCCTTGCCGCACTCGGTGCACGACGTTCGCAGCTTCTTCATGCAGTTGGGACAGATGAGGAAGTCCTTTTCGACCGGTTTGTAGCACGCCGGACAGGTCTCGTAATCACGGGCAAGCGCGGCTTCTTTGGCCCGGATCTCCAGCTCACGCTCGTGGACGTCCTCGGCGAGCTCCGGCGGACGGACCACCAGGTACACGATCCAGCCGAACACCGAGAAGATCAGGACCGCGATGCCCCAGAACCAGCCCATCGCACCGCGGCGGTTCGCGTCGCGCCAGGTCCAGAAGACGAGAGCTACGTCGAAGACGAGGAAGAACAGGACGCACAGGTTGCGCGTGAGCAAGAACTCGGGACTCTGTAGGATCGGATCGAGAAGCTCGCCCATCATCTCCCTTTCGTAGCGACACTGTGCGCCCCCCGGGCGCTACGGGTGGATTCTACCAAAAACACCCTGCGCACCCCCATGGTGCTTCACGCCGTTGCCGAACCGTCTCTCAGCACCGCTCTGGCCTGCCCGGCCGTGGTGAGCGAGCCGGTCACCACCACACCGGCATCCGAGGTGTTCATGGCGGAATGCAACGCCTGCGAGAGGTCGCGCACGACCATTGGCGGCACCCCGGTCTCGGCTTCGATGATCGCGGCGAGCTCACCGGCATCCATCGCACGTGCCGAGCGCGGTTCGGTCACCACGAACGCCGAGACGACCGGCGCCAACGCACCCACGATCCCGGTCGCGTCCTTGTCGGCAAGAACACCCAACACTACGGTAGGCCGCGCTGCCGGCTGAGGCCACGCTTGGGCGATCGCCGACGCGAGGACGAGCGCGGCCTGCGGGTTGTGCGACCCATCGACGACAACCGGTGGCCGGCGTCTGACAAGCTCGAAGCGCCCGGGAAGCGTGATGCCCTCGAGCGCGCGGCGAAGCGAGTCAGCGTCAAGTGCGCGGCCCCACGCCGCCTCGGCCACGGCGATGGCGGTGGCGACGTTGTCCGCCTGATAGCGCGGAGCGGGCAGCGTGAACACGCCGTAGTCCCCGCACACCCCCGCTACCTCAAGACTCGTGTGACCCTCGACGGAGTCCGGCCCGGCGAGCACCCGGAAGCGAACGGTGAGGTCTTCGGCGACCGGCGTGGAAACGTGCGCTTCACGCACAGCGAGGCAGGATGCCCCTACCCGCTGAGACTGCTCGAGGAAGACGTGCTCCACTCCCGCCGTGCCCGGCCCGAGAACCGCCGTGCTGCCGGGCTTGATGATGGCGGCTTTCTCGGCGGCGATGAGCTCGAGGGTGTCGCCCAGGATGGCGGTGTGGTCGAGTCCCACCCCGGTGATCGCGGCGACGGCGGGCGAAACGACGCTTGTCGCATCCCAGCGGCCGCCCATGCCCACCTCGAGCACCGCGAACTCGACCCCGGCGTGCGAAAACGCCCAGAGCGCCGCTGCGGTGGTGAGCTCGAACTCGGTGAAGCCGGCTTCCGTACCCTGCGCTTTGGGCCGAAGGGCTTCGGCGGCGTCGAGTGCGGCGCTCACCGCCTCTGCGAACCCGTCATCGCGCACCGGTCCGTCACCAAGCTCGATGCGCTCGTTGACCCGCTCAAGTTCCGGGCTCGTGTACAGCCCTGCGGCCGCCCCGTGCGCGTGCAGTATCGCGTGGGTGATGCGTGCCGTGGACGTCTTGCCGTTCGTGCCGGTGATCTGCACCGACGCAAACCGGTCCTGCGGGTCACCCAGTTGCGCGCACAGGGCGGTGATCCCACCGAGCGACGGGTTGATCCCGAAGACCAGGGCGCGATCGAGCGCCGCGCGGGCCTCGCTGTAGGACAGCGCCGCCACGGTGCGTGACCTAGGACAACTCAGCGAGCTGCGCGTCGATGAGCGCGAGTGACTCCGCGAGCTCGGCGGCTTTCGCGCGGTCCTTCTCGACGATCTCGGCCGAAGCCTTTGCCAAAAAGCCGGGGTTGGAGAGCTTGCGCTCGAACTTATCGAGATCGCCCGCGACCTTCGTGCGCTCCTTGGCCAGCCGCGCACCCTCGGCTTCGAAGTCCACAAGCCCCTCAAGCGGGATATAGACCTCCATGCCGCTCGCGATGACTGTCGCCGAATGCGCAGGCTTGCTCACGTCGACCCCTGCCGAGAAGCCCGAGACGCCCGCCAGCCGGTTCATCTCGCCGAACTCTGAGTTCACCCACTGGTCGTCCGCATCGCCGGAGGTCTTGATGACGACCTCGACGCCTTGCTTGTGGGGGATCTTGTAGCGAGCGCGCACCGCACGGATGCCCGTGACGATCTCGATCAGGCGCGAGATGGAGCGCTCCGCGCCTTCATCGGCGAACGCTGCGAGCGCGGATGCGTCGGGCCACGCGGCGATCATGAGCGATGATGCCGTGTCCTTCTGCGCGAGCGGCAGGTTTCGCCAGATAGCCTCGGTGACGAACGGCATCATGGGGTGCAGCAGGCGAAGCGCATTGTCGAGCACGTAGACCAGGATGCGCTGCACGCTGGCGCGCTCCTCGCCGCCGGCTTGCAGGCGGGCCTTGGCAAGCTCG
>CAYXQU010000050.1:0-2988 GCA_964467305.1 uncultured Eubacteriales bacterium | reverse complement strand
GCTCGATGTACCAGTCGCAGAACTCGTTCCAGAAGAAGTCGTAGAGCGCGCGGGAGACATCGCCGAACTCATAGGTGTCGAGACCCTCATCGACACGCGCCGAGAGGTTCGCCAGCCGAGACAGGATCCAGCGATCGGCGACGGTGTGCGCAACGGGTTCACCGGGCTCGTAGCCGTCGAGGTTCATGAGCACGAAACGGCTCGCGTTCCATATCTTGTTGGCGAAGTTGCGGCTTGAGAGGAGCTTCTCCTCGCTGAACTTGAGGTCTTGTGCACCGGTGACCTGCAGCATGAGGCCGAAGCGCATGCCGTCGGCACCGTAGTGGTCCATGAGATCGAGCGGATCCACACCGGTACCCAGCGACTTGCTCATGCGCTTACCCTCGGCGTTGAAGACCGTGGGGTGGATGATGACGTCGTCGAACGGGATCTTGCCGTCCACGAAGTACATGCCGCTCATCACCATGCGCGCCACCCACAGGAACAGGATGTCGCGCGCGGTCGAGAGGACGCTCGTGGGATAGAAGTAGTCGACACGAGGGTCGGCCTCGGGCCAGCCCAGCGTGGCGAACGGCCACAGCTGGCTTGAGAACCAGGTATCGAGCACGTCCTCGTCCTGGCGGACAAGCCTGCTGCCGCATACCGAGCACTCGGTGACATCTTCCATGCTGGCAAACGTCGCCTTGCAGCTGTCGCAGTAGAAGACCGGGATACGGTGGCCCCACCACAGCTGACGCGAGATACACCAGTCGCGGATGTTCTCCATCCAGTGGAAGTAGACGTTCTCCCAGCGCTTGGGGTGGAACGTCACGCGGCCGTCGCGCACCGCCTCGATCGCGGGCTGCGCGAGCGGCCGCATGTCCACGAACCACTGGTCTGAGAGCCACGGCTCGATTGTGGTGTGGCAGCGGTAGCAGTGGCCCACCGAGTGGACGTGGTCGTCGGTATCGACGAGCAGCCCGTCTGCCTCGAGGTCCGCGATGATGCGCTTGCGCGCCTCGTAGCGGTCGAGCCCCGCGTAAGCGCCGCCCTCCGCCGAGATGGTCGCATCGGCGTTCATCACGTTGATCTTGGCGCAGTCGTGGCGCTCGCCGATCTCGAAGTCGTTGGGGTCGTGTGCTGGTGTCACCTTCACTGCACCCGAGCCAAACGACGGGTCGACGTAGTCGTCGGCGACGATGGGGATCTCGCGGCCCACAAGCGGCAGCACGACCGTCGCTCCCACCAGGGCCTTGTAGCGCTCGTCGTCCGGGTGCACCGCTACGCAGGTGTCGCCAAGCATCGTCTCGGGTCGCGTGGTCGCAACGACCACGTGGTCGACGCCGCCCACCGGCTCCTTCAAGGGGTAGCGCAGGTTCCACAGGTGGCTGTCGACGTCCTCGTGCTCGACCTCGATGTCTGAGAGCGCGGTCGTGCACCGCGGACACCAGTTGATGATGCGCTTGCCTCGGTAGATGAGGCCTTCGTTGTACCAGTCGACGAAGACCTTGCGCACCGCGAGCTGGTAGGTGGGATCCATGGTGAACCACTCATCCGAGTAGTCACACGAGCACCCCATCGCCTTGAGCTGCCCGATGATGGTCGAGCCATGCTCGTGACGCCACTCCCAGCACGCGTCGATGAACGCTTCGCGCCCCACGTCGTGGCGGCTCTTGCCCTCTTTGGCGAGCTTCTGCTCGACTTTGTTCTGCGTCGCGATACCGGCGTGGTCTGTGCCCACGATCCAGCGGGTGGGGCGACCGGTCATGCGCTGTCGGCGCACGACGACATCTTGGATGGTGTTGTTGAGCGCGTGGCCCATGTGCAGCGAGCCGGTGACGTTGGGAGGCGGGATGACCACCGAGTAGGGACGTACACCCTCGACGATCTCCTGGCTGAAGTAGCCGCCTTCCTGCCAGGACTCGAAGATCGGACCCTCGACCGCTTTCGGGTCGTAGGCGCTGGGCATCTCGGTCACGTAAGTGTCTCCTTCTCGCAGCGGCGCCGCGCATTGGTCACCCGATGATTCGTGTGCAGATTCTAGCAGTTCGACACGTCCGCACCCTCGTTCATCACTCCGATACCCCCGGGGGTCTCGTGTACCCGCACGTGGACAACGATGAGAGTCCGGTGGCTCCACCGGACGGGGCCAACAACACGAAGGAGCGTACGATGGCCGCCTGCCAACTCATCGAGAAGTGCATCTTCTTCAACGACCGCATGTCACACATGCCCGAGATGAGCGAGATCTACAAGGACCGCTACTGCCGAGGCGAGCACGATCAGTGCGCCCGGTACATGGTGTTTCGTGCGTGGGGACGCGAGAAGGTCCCAACCGACCTGTTCCCCAACGACCGCGACCGCGCGGCTGAGCTGCTGCAGTAGCCTCTCAAGGCCAAGCCGCCACGCCGAAGACAAAGACAAGGGCCGCCCTGTGAGGCGGCCCTTGTGGTCTGTTGGTGACTCGAAGTGCTAAGGCTACGCTGAGGCCTCAGCCGCGCCGCGGCGTACCACGGTGGGACCGGCTTCGGCTTCGACGGTCTCCTCGGTGACGACGACCTTCTCAATGTCGTCGGCGCCCGGCAACTCGTACATGGTGTCGAGCAGCAGCCCCTCGCAGATCGAACGCAGCCCGCGCGCGCCGGTACCGTGCTTGATCGCCTGACGGGCGATCGCACGCAACGCCTCAGGCGTGAACTCGAGCTTGGCGTCCTCCATCTCGAACAGCCGCTGATACTGCTTCACGAGTGCATTCTTGGGCTGCGTGAGGATCGCGACGAGGTCGTCTTCGCTGAGCTCGGCCACGCTGGACACCACCGGCAGGCGCCCCACGAACTCGGGGATCATGCCAAAGCGGTTCAAGTCCTCCGGCAGCACCTGCGCCAGCAAGGCGCTCTCGGTCTCTGCCGCTGTGTCGCCCAGCTCGGCGTGGAAGCCCACACCGCGCTTGCCGATGCGGTCGGCCACGATCTTGTCGAGCCCTACGAAGGCGCCGCCCAAGATGAACAG
>CAYXQU010000049.1:0-10168 GCA_964467305.1 uncultured Eubacteriales bacterium | reverse complement strand
TTGCTAGGGAGCCTCTCTCCAGATGCCCATTGCTTTGCAGACCCCATGTGGTTCCAAGGGCGAGAGCGCCACGAGGGCGAACTCGCTGAAGTACGCAGACGGCTCCCCGAGACGCACTTCTTCGTCCCCATGTGGGCCCGCCCGGCGGTGACTAGCGCAGGCCTGCTTCCGGCAGAACGCACATACTACTGCGATATGGTTCCGCCCATATTTGACTGTCCAGACTTCAGCTTCGACTTGACCGGGGAGATTCCGAGCGTCTCGACAGTCACGCAAATGGCCATAATGGTCGCACTCTACATGGGATGTAGTCCGGTGTATCTGATAGGCATGGATCATTCGTGGCTCGCAACCCCGGCGGGGCTTGAGCACTTCTATGCGCCCATGACGCCGGATGAGCTGTCTCGCGCGACATCGGAGCCGCCACGCCAGACGTATCGGGAGCTCCTGGAGTACGTCACGTGGGTCTGGGACGGGCATGCAAACCTGAGGTCAGTCGCAGAGCGAGCTGGACGATCAGTAGTCAACGCGTCTGAAGGCGGCTTTCTCGACGTCTATGAACGCGTCGATTTCGAGTCCCTCTTCTAGCGTCCAGCTCTCGAAGCCCCCCGCTCGGGTTCAGCTCCCTTTCAGTCGCGAGAGCACCCGCTTGAGCCGATCCTCTCCGATCAATGCGCTGATTAGGCGACGTACTGCTCGGAGAGTCGCATGCCATACAGACTGGCCGGTAGATCGAATCGCTCGCACAAACGAGACGGAGCGAAACGGCCACAAGACCGCCTCTGCGCGGTTTACCAGCAGGGCAATGGAGCGACTTCGTGGACCACTCAGGGGCATACTGGCGGTTTTCGGGAGCATCGCCGCGTAGACGGTGTCGGCCAGGACCTTGTACGAGTAGTCGCCTGATTCAATCACGTCTCGGTAGACCGCTTTGGTGATCTCATGGCGGTGTTGATCGGCTTGGACGGCTTGCAGCACCTCATCGAGATTGCTGAAATCCGGCTTCAGCGCAATGTAGTGCCGTCCGGCCTGGAACACGCCTTGGTAGTCACCCTCGACCAGGATCTGGCAGGTTCGAGTCATCGCGGCTTCGAAGTGGCGTGGGCCAAGCAGGCGATACTCGAAATCGCCATCCATGCCCGGGAAGCACGCCGCCTCAACCTCGTCGAAGTCGGCCTCGGGGTGTGTACCAAGGTACTCTTGCACCCGCTGCAGCACGCTCCCATCTCGGTCAAAGACGCTCGATCCGCCCTCCACGCCTATGGTGTATTTGCAGTCCAACAGGAAGTCGAACCAGGCTTCTCCCAGGATGGCATCGGTGTGCGCAGTCGATATGTCGGTGATCAAGTTGTACTTGGGGGCCCGCTCATCCACGAACTCCGCGACGAGACCCTTGAGCATGCCGTGCCGACCGTAGAACGGCCACCCGGCAGCTGAGCGGTAGCCAATGTCGATGCTGCGCCCTTCCAAGTCGCCGCCTCGTTGGGCGATGCGCCGCGCCAGCGAGTCATCAACGTAGCCGGTGAGAACGGAGCAGAAGGCCACCCTGTCCAGATCGAGCCCCTCGTAGACTCGCGGCCACTCGGATGCCGGTGCCGGCGTGAACACGTGCGTGACGCCAAACTCAAGGCCGAATGAGCACAATAGGTCGCTGTGCGCCTGTTCGTCGTGGGGGATCAGTGCTTTGGGGCACGTCAAGTGACGTAGCGGATCGAGCCTGGTGCATTGGCGTCGAAACTCCGCGGGGCGCTGTCTGAGATCCAAGAAGGTGTAGTGGAACACGACAGCGTCGTATGTGGCTGACATCAGGCTGCGCGAGAGACGCCTGTCGTCGGTGTTGAGATAGAAGACATCGTGGTCTGAGAATCGCGAGAGACAGTCCAGATGGCTTTGGTAGGTGGAGCGCCAATGCCCCGGACGTGGGCGATGGTAGACAACGAGCACCCGTGCCAACCAAACCTCCGCTTGTCAGTCCCGTGTGCGGGAGATGGCGCTGAAGACGACCATCAGTCTACATCAGCCTATTGAGCACGGGTCGCAGCCTCACGGCGGGCATGCTTCGCGCTAGAATTGCCTCTCCAACGCGATATACGAGAGGTTCCTGTGGCTCGAGTCCTGATCGTGTACCACATGCATGCGCGTGACAGGTGGCTGTCTGCCTACTTGCATAGCGTCTATGCGCTCCGGCGCTATTCGGGTCACGAGTGCCTCTACCTGAACACCGCAAGACCGCGTGTCGCGGCGTACCTGTCGACGCTGGAACCTGATCTCGTGGTGTTCCACCACACGCTGCTCAACCAAAGGCTCATGCCGGAGGTGTTCGCGGGGCTCCAAGAGCGCATCCGGTTCCTCGAAGACTTGGACTGTCCCAAGATCCTGATCGCGCAAGACGAGCAGGTGCGCATGGATCTGCTCAACTCGTTCATCAACAGGTTCGGCGTGTCGCAGGTCTTCTCGCCGGCACCCCCGGCAACATGGCCGCGCGTGTACCGGGAGGTCGATCGCGAGGTCGTCAGATTCCACCCGATACTCAACGGGTACGTGGACGATTCGACGGTGAGCTGGATCGCTCGGCGCCTTCGGCATGAGAGTGCAAGACCCATCGATGTTGGCTATCGCACGTGGTACACGCAGCCCTACTACGGCAGTCACGGACAGCTCAAACGTGCGGTGGGACGCGTCTTCAAGGAGCGAGCACCTGAGTTTGGTCTTGTGACTGACATCTCGTGGGACGCCAAAGACGCGCTGCCGGGAAACAGCTGGTTCGAGTTCCTATTGCGGTGCAAGTACACCGTTGGGGTCGAAGGCGGTTGCAGCGTATTCGACTGGGATGGCGCGATAGCGGCCAAGACCAAGGAGTTCACTGCCTCCCATGCCCACGCATCGTTCGATGAGATTGAAGCAGCGTGCTTCCCGGGGTTGGATGGGCAGTTCGAGTTCTACTCGCTGAGCCCCCGGCATCTCGAGGCGATCATGACTAAGACCTGCCAGGTGCTCATCGAGGGTGAGTACGGCGGCGTGCTCGAGCCCGGCACCCACTACATCGAGCTCAAACGGGACTTCAGCAACCTCACCGCGGTGCTCGAGACCGTGAAACGAGACGACCTGCGCGAGACGATCGTCGAGCGCGCGTACAGCGAGATCGTTGCCTCGGGCCGCTACTCCTACCGGGCATTCGTCGACTTCGTGCTGCAAGAAGCGATGCCGGTCACTGCTACACCTCGGGCCTCGGGCAGCGTTCACTCGGCGCTCGTCGTGTGGAACCAGCTGGATGAAGCGGTGTGGCGCGCCAAAGGGAGATTGCAGGGCGCGCTGGAAAGGGCACGCGGCGTGCTTCGGCAGATGGTGAGCCGGGTTCTTGGTGAGGAGCGCCTTCGGAGCGTCCTGTCCCGCCTTCGTGGTGAGGGCCAGTCCCAGCAACCGCCACGGCAGCCGTAGCTGAGCCGGCACGCGCGCGATACCGTACCCGCGCCGCACAGCCGTGAGTTACACTAAGCCGTTGCCCGTTCGAGTGGAGACATGATGACAAAGTTGTTCGAAGGCAAACGAGTTCTCGTCACCGGCGGAACCGGCTCTTTGGGACAGGTGCTTGTCCGGCGCCTCATGTCCGGCTCTGAGGGCACCCCTGAGTCCGTGACCGTCATGTCACGTGACGAGGCCAAGCAGCACTACATGCGCCTCGACTTCATGCACAAGCACGCTGCGACAGACGAAGTCATCTTCGAGAACTGTCGCCAGCGCCTGAAGTTCATGATCGGCGACGTGCGCGACTACTCCAGTGTGGTCCGTGCCGCCAAAGACGCGGACATCGTTTTCAGCGCCGCCGCGCTCAAGCAAGTTCCCAGCTGCGAGTACTTCCCCTGGGAGGCTGTGCGCACCAACATCCAAGGCGCGGAGAACCTGGTACGCGCCATCGCCGAGAACGACCTGCCCGTCGAGACCGTTGTGGGCATCTCGACAGACAAAGCCTGCAAACCGGTTAACGTCATGGGCATGACCAAGGCCATCCAGGAGCGCGTCTACATCCAGGGCAACATCCGCGCGCCCAAGACGCGCTTCATATGTGCCCGCTACGGCAACGTGCTCGCCTCGCGTGGCTCGGTGGTTCCGCTGTTCCTCGATCAGATCGCCGCGGGCGGCCCGGTCACCATCACCACCAACGACATGACGCGCTTCCTGCTCACGCTCGAAGACGCTGTGGACACCATCTACGCCGCGGTTCGCGCGGCCGAGCCCGGCGACACCTACATCCCGCAGTGCCCCAGCGCCCTCATGACCGATCTCGCCGCCTACCTCATTGGTGATCGCGACATCGAGATGGTGGTCACGGGCATCCGTCCCGGCGAGAAGATCCACGAGTCGCTCCTGTCTGCCGAGGAAGCCACGCGTACCGTGATAGGCCACGAGGGCTACTACGCACTGCGCCCCATGCTGCCCGAGCTCGCAGACTGCGTGAGCGACCCTGCGCTGGTGGGCGAGTACAGCTCGGAGTTCGCACTCATGAGCGCCCTAGAGCTCGCCGCGTTCCTCGAGGCGAAGATCCCCGAGGTCATAGGCCAGCGCTACCTGGAGTCGTAGGCCACAAGCAGGCACGGGCCCTACTCATACAGACGGGCAGGCATGCTGACACTGCGCGAACACCAGCTCAAGTGCGTGCGACTGCTCGCGATGTTCCACGACGCGTGCGTCGCCCACGGGCTGGTGTACTACATGGCCGAAGGCACGCTGCTTGGCGCGGTGCGCCATGGCGGCTTCGTCCCGTGGGACGACGACGTCGATGTCGCCATGAGCCGGCAGGACTACGACCGGTTCGTGCGCTTCTACCGCGATGGGGCGATGCCCGGGTTGCAGGTCCTCACCCCCGCGGATCCCAAGAGGCATCTGCCGTTTCTGCAGGTGTGGACGGCGCAGGGGGGATCGCTTGACGTGCATCCGCTCGATGCCGCGCCCAAAGCAGGCGGCGCGGTGCAGTTCGTGCAGTCCAAGGCGATCCGTTTCCTGAAAGAGGCCCTGTACGCCAAGAACGATCTGACCTCGCCCAGCCCTGCCAAAGGCTTCATGTGGCAGCTCGCTCACTTCCACGCGCCTCGGATCGTGGGCAAGACGCTTTCGTTTCGCACGCTCCAGTGGATGGTCGAGCGCCTGTCTCGGATCTTCGAGCGTCCCGGCGTCGACTCGCCCTACCTGTGCAACCACGCGAGCGCGTATGAGGCACGCCGCGAGACCTTCCTCAGGCAGACGCTGGAACCGGCGACGCCTCTGGAGTTCGAGGGGCACCGGTTCTTGGGGCCGGCGGACCCGGACACCGTGCTCACAACGGTCTATGGCGACTACATGACCCTGCCCCCGGAAGACGAGCGACGGTCGCACGACGAGTGGAGCCAGTAGGTCGCAGGAGTTTCTCGGCATCCCAAAGGTCGCCAGTGCCCGGTGTCGCGCTACACTGAAGCCATCCTACGGAGGGGAGCAAGGACGCCTTGACCAAAGTAATCACTCTGCTGGGCACGCGCCCGGAGATCATCCGGTTGTCTCGGGTGATCGACGTGCTCGACGCCACCTGCGACCACCTGCTCGTCCATACCGGCCAGAAC
The DNA here is from genome assembly GCA_964467305.1 of uncultured Eubacteriales bacterium. GTDB lineage: Bacteria > Actinomycetota > Coriobacteriia > Anaerosomatales > PHET01 > CAVPCY01. The sequence goes on along the minus strand of CAYXQU010000049.1, from coordinate 4,577 downwards.
TACGACGACCGGCTCTCCGGCATGTTCTTCCGGGAGATGGGCGTGCGCGAGCCAGACATCTACATGGGCGTGCGCGGCACCGGCTTCGCCGACCAGATTGGCCAGATGCTCGCCAAGGCCGAGGAGATCTTCAAAGCCGAGCAGCCCGATGCCGTGCTCATCCTGGGCGACACCAACACCGGTATCGCCGCGTTCGTCGCCAAGCGCATGGGCATCCGCGTGTGCCACATGGAGGCCGGCAACCGCTGCTTCGACGACCGCGTGCCCGAAGAGGTCAACCGGCGCGTCATCGACCACTCCAGCAGCGTGCTCATGCCCTACACCTACAGAAGCGCCGAGAACCTCGTGCGCGAGGGCATCGAGCGCCACCGCGTCTTCGTCACCGGCAACCCCATCAAAGAGGTCCTCGACTTCTACGAGCCGCAGATCCAGGCGGCCGACCCCTTCTCGGCATACGGTGTGGAGCCGGGCCGCTACTTCCTGGTCACCGCACACCGTGCCGAGATGACCGACGTACCCGCGCGGCTTGAGTCACTTGTCTCGGCGCTCAACGACACCGCGGCCAAGTACGACATGCCCGTGCTCGCGTCGCTGCACCCGCGCACCGCCGATAAGATGCGCCAGTTCGGCGTCAAGGAAGGTGCCGTGAAGTTCGTCGAGCCCATGGGGCTGTTCGACTTCGTGCGCCTCGAGAAAGAGGCGTACTGCGTGCTGTCTGACAGCGGCACCGTGCAGGAGGAGTGCTGCATCTTCGGCGTTCCCACCGTGACCATGCGCGACGTCACCGAGCGCCCCGAGACCATCGAGTGCGGCTCCAACCTGCTGGCCGGTGTCGAGGCCCAGCGCATCTTGCCCGCGATCGACCTTGCGGTGCGCGCTCGCGGCACGTGGACCCCGCCCGCCGAGTACCTCGCCACCAACGTAAGCGACGTGGTCGCCAAGATCGTGTTGGGAATCGCATGAGTTCGCCCGCGATTCTAGTGGTTGGCGCCAGCGGCATGCTGGGCCACGAAGCGATCCGCGTGCTCGCACCCGACTTCGAGGTGTGGGGCGCATGCCGAAGCCCCGAGCTGCTGCCTGACCTGGGCATCCCTCGCGAGCGTATCGTGGGCGGGCTTGACGCATCGGACGCCGAGTCTGCGTACTCGCTGCTCGAGACGGTCAACCCTGACATCGTGATCAACGCCGTTGGCATTGTGAAGCAGCGGCCAGATGCGAAGGCGGCGATCCCGTCGATCGCGATCAACAGCCTGTTTCCCCACGTACTGGCCGACGCATGCGAGCGCGTCGATGCACGCATGGTGCACGTGAGCACGGACTGTGTCTTCTCGGGAACGCGCGGCGGCTACACGGAAGACGATGTGCCCGACGCCTTCGACCTCTACGGCCGCTCCAAACTTCTGGGCGAAGTCACTGACCGAGACAACACCGTGACGCTGCGGACCTCGATCATAGGCTGGCAGCTGGGCGAGCCCACCGGGCTTGTGGGATGGTTCGCCGCTCACAAGGACGAACCGCTGCGCGGCTTCACCAAAGCAGTCTTCAGCGGGCTGACCACCCGCGCGCTCACACAGGTGGTGCGCGACGTGGTGATCCCGGATGCTTCGCTGTCCGGCCTGTGGCAGGTTTCTGCTAGTCCCATCGACAAGCACACGCTGCTTGTGACCCTGGCTGAGCATCTGGGGTGGGATGTCGACATCACGCCGGTCGACGAGCCGGTGATCGACAGGTCGCTGGACAGCTCGATGTTCAGGCGGCGCACTGGGTGGACGCCACCAAGCTGGGCGCAGATGCTTGAAGAATTGGCTGCTCAGTACGACTCGCTCGCGCTCTAGCTTCCGGATCTACCGCGCAGCCTGTTCAGGATCGCGCGCAGCCGGTCCTCGCCCAACACGCGGCTCACCGCGGGGCGCAGAGCACGCCGGATTCCGTTGTCCGCCGAGTGGTACGGCCAGTACCACAGCATCCACAGCCGCTCGCCCGCCTTGTTGCGCCACAGCGCGAATTCGTCGCGGGGTGGCGCCGGCTGGCCGGCGGGCGCAGCGCCAAGCATGCTGCCAAACACGGTATCTGCCAGCGTCTGGTACGAGTACGAGCCCGATTCGACCACGTCTTCATACGCCTGTTCCACCAAGCGGATTCGCAGGTCCTCGTCGTGCATCGATTCGATGACCGCGTCGAGGTTGCTGAAGTCCTTCTTCAGCTCCAGGTAGTGCACGCCGGGCTGCAGCGCGCCGCCGTAGTCGCCCTCGATCAGCACCTGGCAGGTGCGCGTCATGACGGCCTCAAGGTGGCGCGGGCCCAGGAGGCGGTAGTCGAAGCCGCCGTCGAGGCCGGGGAAACAGGCCGCCTCGACCTCTTCGAAAGACGCACCGGGGTGCTGGGCCATGTAGGCGCGCGAGCGCTCTGCGACCGATCCGTCGCGGTCGAGGATGCTCGAGCCACCCTCGACGCCAATGGTGTATCGGCAGTTGAGCAAGAAGTCGAACCAGCTGTCGCCCAGAAGCGCGTCTTGGTAGCTGCTCGAGATGTCCACCACAAGGCCGGCTTCAGGGCCTCGCTGCTTGAACACCCTGCCAATCTCGCCTTTGAGCTGCCCGTGCCTGCCGTAGAAGGGATACGCGTCCCACGAGCGGTATCCCACGTCGATGGGGCGTGCACCGTTTCGGCTCGACCTCTCCGAGATGGTGGCCAGTGTGGCCTCATCCACGTATCCCGTGAGCACGGTGTGGAAGGTGAGCTGCTCGTGCACGCCTTCGTAGATCTTGGGCCACTCGGAGGGCAGCGCAGGGGTGAACACGTGCGTCGCGCGAAACTCCTGGGCAAGCGTGCACAGAAGGTCGCTATGCGTCTGCTCGTCGTGGGGGATGAGCGACTTGGGGCAGTCCACGCTCTTGAGGAACGCTATGCGCTGGCGCAGCGTTTCGAACAGCGCAGGGACCTGGCGCATCGCGAGAAACGTGTAGTGGAAGATGACGGCGTCGGGCTTGAGGTTGGCGATCGACGAGGGTACACGAGAGCGCGCGGTGTTCAGGTAGTAGCACTCGTGGGGGGAGTGTTGTTCGAAGCTATGGAGGTGGCTGCTGTAGGTGGATCGCCACGCCATCTCAGGCGTTCGGTGATACACGATCAGGATGCGGGCCAAGCTGTCCTCCGAGAAACGGTGCGATTCTGGACTGTTGTGCAGGATACAGGCTGCGGTGCCTACCGCGTATAGTGTGGACGCATGACAGACGCTCACACACAACAACCACGCGCCGGCTCCAAGCCTAGATTCGCCGTGGTGGTTCCCGCCTACAACGCCAGCGCGACGATTCGCGAGACGCTCGACGGGATGCTCTCGCAGGAGTTTCGCGACTGGGAGTGCGTGGTGGTCGACGACGGGTCGACCGATGACACGGCCCAGATCGTAGAGTCGTACAGCGAGCGAGATGGTCGCATCCGGCTGGTCCGCCAGGCCAACACGGGAACCGCGGGCGCCTACCGGGCGGCCATCGACGCGGCAGCCTCGGACCTGCTGGTGATCTGCGCAGCCGATGACTACCTGCTCCCGGCTCACCTGCGCGTCATGGATCAACTCATCACGCAGCAGCCTGACTACGAGATCTACTCGAGCAACGGCGAGTTCCTCTACGAGGAATCAGGATTGCGGCGGCCGGTGTACCGGGCATCCGAGTGGGCAGGGGAGCGCAGCCTCACCATCGAGCAGGTCATCGAGCAGTGCTTCTACAGCGTTGGCGTGGTGATCCGGCGAGCGACCTACGAGCTCGCGGGTGGTCACCGTCTGGGCGTCTACGTGGACGACTTCGACCTGTGGTTGCGGGCGATGGCGCGAGGCGCACGCCACCGCTACACGCCCCATGTCCTCTCGGTGCACCGCGTGTCCGACTTCCAGCAAAGCGCCAACCTCGTGCGCCTCTACGAGTCCAACATCGAGGTCTTCGAGCACCTGATGGCCACCGTGGAGCTGCCCCCCGAGCTTGTGGCCACGCTTGAGGCCGCCATCGCCACGAACCGCGAGCGCATCGCCGCCCCAGAGGTTGGCGCGCAGATGGAGCAGCAGGCGCGGCGGCTGCACCGTACAGTCCAGCGGATCTTTGGCGACAAGTACACCGAGCGCGTGCTCAAGCTGGTGCACTCGGTGTCCTGGATCGTGCGACCCCTGCGCGAGAAGCGGATCGCGGCGCGCAAAGGGCCCCGGGACTCCTAGCTCGACTGCTCCCAGCGGGCGAGGGTGACCGGGTCGGTTGCGAGCCACTGGAGGTACTCGGCCAGCCCGGCGTTGAGCTCCACCGAGGGCTCGAACCCGAACGCCGCCTTCGCAGCATCGATCGCGGCGAGGCTGTCGCGCACATCGCCGGGTCGCGTGTCGCCGTAGACGATGTTCACCGGCTTGCCCACGAACTCCGCCATGACGCGTGCGAGCTCCGTAATCGACACGCGGCTGCCGCTGCCCAGGTTGAACGAGCCGGCAGCGTCAGGCGAGATGCCGGCGAGGTAGTTCGCGCGGGCGACGTCTTTCACGTTGACGAAGTCCCGCGTCTGCTCGCCGTCGCCGCAGATGGTCACGTCGAGGT
>CAYXQU010000048.1:6212-10375 GCA_964467305.1 uncultured Eubacteriales bacterium | reverse complement strand
CCGCCTTCTGGTAGTACGACGGATCGAGCACGTCACCGGCGATGTTGTAGAGGTTGGCCAGGAACACGTAGTTGTCGTACTCGGGTGGCGCGAAGGCGATCGTGGCCAGGAACGCGGACTCGGCGACCTCGAAGTAGCGGCGAGCCTCATCCTTGGAGACCCCCGCTCCCAGCGCCGCGATGAACTCGTCGGTCGCGGCGACGCCTATCTCGGCACGATAGACGTCGTTGTAGGGGTTGAGGCGGACCGCCTTGATGGCGAGCTCGGTGCGCTCGGTGCCTTGCGCGCTGACGCGCGAGTGGAGGTAGGCGTTGTCGGCGGCGATGAACGCGAACTGGTAGCCGATGCCCACAACGGCCAGTACGGCGACCGCGACGCCCACGGCCGGTCCCCACGAACGCTTCGCGATCGCGACAGGCCGGGCCGAAGGAGCGACCAGAACACCCATGAACGTCCACAGCAGGAACGAAGCACCTGTGACGGACAGCCCGAAGAACAGGTGGACGATATAGGCCGCGCACGCCGCCCAGATGCCGGCGAAGACCATGCGCTCGGTGCCCTTCTCGGTGGAGAACGCGAGCGGCCACGACCGCACTGCCACCCATCCCACCACCCCGAAGAACAGCAGCACGCCGGGGATACCGATGCCGGTGGCGAGCTGCAGCGGGTAGTTGTGCACGTTGTCGGCGACCGAGAGGTACCCTGCCGCGGCGACGTACTCGACCGGCTTGTAGATGGGGAACAGCAGCCGGAACGTGTCAGGCCCGAAGCCGAAGATGGGGCTGTCTTTGACCGCGCTCCACGCCGCGCCCCAGATCTGGAAGCGGGTGGCCGCGCTGCCCTCGGTGAACTGGAAGATCGACACCACGCGCTTGCCGAAGTTCATGACTTCGTTGGGGTTGCTCAGGCTGCGCCCGATGACCACGCCGGCCACAGCCGCGATCGCCGCCGAGAAGCCCCAGTCGATGCGCGTCCAGCGCACCTTGTGGCGAAACGCGAACAGCACGAAGAACACCATTCCCGCCACCGAGCCAACCCACGCGCTGCGCGTGAACGCGGCGATGACCACCCAGATGTTGATGAGCGAACCGGCCCAGTAGACCGCGCGCCACCGGGGCTGCTCCTCGGAAAGCGCGAGTCCCAGCGAGATGAACGTCGAGAACATCAGGAACCCGCCCAGCAGGTCGGGATTGCCGTAGGTGGAAAACGCCCGGTTGGCCTCGAAGGGCAGCTTGCCCCATGCCAGCGGATCAGCGCCTACGCTTTGCAGCACCCCGTAGCCCGCCACCACGATCCCCGCCCAGAACACCGTCTTGGCGAGCTTCAGGATGTGGGCCTTCGTGGTCGCCAGTTGCACGACCAGGAAGTAGATGACGGCGTAGTTGATGAACGATAGCAGCCCCTCGAACCGGCGGTACTTGCCGAAGAAGGCGGTGGCCGGGTGGATGGACTGCACGGTGGAGACCGTGGCCCACGCCAGCAGGGCCAAGATGAGCCAGTCGATGGGCGTGTGGCGGATCTTGCCGCCGCGGGTCGAAAGATCCCAAGCCCAGGCAGCGAGCGCGACCAGCGTGAGCACCCGCTGCACGAACACCTTGATGATGTCGAACTGGTCGTAGGTGAAGGGAAGCTGGAACCCGATCCATGTCCAGTTCGAGATCATGATGGGCGTGATGAAGACCATCGCCAGCAGCGCCCACCACGCGATCGAGCGTGCGACGGAGCCGCCGGCTGCCGCCGCGGATGCGGCGTTGTTGACGGCGGGTGCCGGTGCACCGGTGCTCACGTTGGCAGTGCCGCGCTTCTTCTTGGCCATCAGGCGGGTGTCTCCTGTCGTCGTGTCACTGCGCCGGGGCGTCTCAGCGGGCGCCTCGGCCCGTGAGTACCACGCGCAGTGTCTGGATCACTATCTGCACATCCATTGCCAGATTCTGATGGAACATGTAGATCAGGTCATACTTGAGCTTGCGCTCGGGGGTGGTGGCGTAGCCCCCGGATACCTGCGCGAGCCCCGTGACGCCCGGCTTGACCCGGAAACGCTCGCGGTAGCCCGGGATCTGTTCAAGGTAGCTCTCCACGAAGTACGGGCGCTCGGGACGCGGTCCCACGAAGCTCATCTCGCCCTTCAAGATGTTGAACAGCTGGGGCAGCTCGTCGATACGGTAGCGGCGCAGGAAACCCCCCACTGCAGTGATGCGCGGATCGTCTTCCTCGGCAAGCACGGGCCCTGAGTGCTTCTCGGCATCCTTGATCATGGTGCGCAGCTTGTAGACGCCGAAGGGCTTGAGGTCCTTGCCCACGCGCTGCTGCTTGAAGATGACCGGCATTCCGTCAGAGAAGACGATCGCAGCGGCCGCGAAGAGCAGCACGGGGCTGAGCACCACGATGAGCAGCGCCGCGCCAACGGCGTCGATGACGCGCTTGGCGGCGGCGAAGTAGCGCGGTACCGAGGTGGTGGTGATCTGCATGAGTGGGATGTCGCCCACCAGCGCATCGACCGAACCGATGAAGATCTCGTAGAGCTCGGGGACCACATCGACGCGGACGTTGAGCTCGTCGGCGAGCACGAGAGACTCGACAAGCTCGCGCAACGCCACCGGGCTGACCACGATCACCCGGTTCGCGTGGTGGTCGCGAGCGACGGGAGCAACGTCAGTCGCGCGTCCCAGCACCGCGTAGTCGCCTATACGTTCGGGCAGCGCGTCGCCGGATGCGGTCTTGGTGTCGAGCAGCCCGATGACGCGCCAGCCCCACTGCGAGCGGGCGGTGAGTTCGCGAGCGAGCTCAAGCGAGACCGGGCCGGTGCCCACCAGCAACACGCGCTGCTCGGGCCAGCGGATCCGCCCGAAGTGCAAGAACAGCAGCCGCCACGAGATGAGCAACACGATCGCGACGGCCCAGCCAATGGGGATCGTCCAGCGCGCCCAGCTTTGCACCCGCTCGCCCAGGAAGAACGCGACCGCTGCGACGACCACGATGCCCACGGTCACCGAGATGGCCACCGTGCGGCTTACCGTCCAGGCGGTCTCGGTGCGCTCGGCGTCGTAGAGGCCGTAGGTCCACGCGGTGGCGAGGTAGACGCCCACGAGCACCGGCGAGATCAGCAGGAACGCGTTGAAGTTGAACGCGGGCAGGTTGCCGCCGAAGCGGATGAGGAACGCCGCAACGAATCCGCCGAAGACGAGCGCCGCGTCGATCACGACCGACAGCATGATGAAGCGCCGGCGCGACATCACGACCGCTCACCCGCTTCGCCATGCAGCGCGATCGCCTCTTCGTAGACCGCCGACGTGGCCTTGACCATGCGCGGGATCGTGAAGTCGCGAAGTGCGCGCTCTTTGGCCTGCGCGCCCAGCTTCTCGCGCAGCTCGTCGTCTCCAAGCAGCCTGTTGAGCGCTGCCGAGAAGCCCGCGACATCCCCCACGTCGACCGTGAGCCCCGTGACCCCGTCGAGGTTGGCGTAGGGCACGCCGGTGGTCAGGTTGGTGGAGACCACGGGAGTGCCCGCGGCGTGCGCCTCGATCTGTACCAGTCCGAACGCTTCACTCCTCGCGACGCTGGGCAGCGCGAACACGTGGGCCGCGTGATACCACGCCACAAGCTCGCTGTTGTCGACGGGCGGCAGGAAGGTGATCTTGCCGGTGACGCCGGCCTCTGCAGCCAGCGAGCGTAGGTCTTCTTCGAGCGGGCCGGACCCGATGATCACGAGGTCCGCATCGACATCGCGGATCGCACGCACCGCGATGTCAGCGCCCTTGTAGTACACGAGCCTGCCCACGAACAGGATGATCTTGCGTCCCTCGTGGGCCGCGCGCAGCTGCGCCGCGCGCTCGATAGCCTCGGCGTTGTGAGCGATCTCGCCAACGTTGAGCCCGTAGTCCACGTGGCGGCACTTCTGCGCGCGCGGAGCGAGCACCGGTGAGTGCTCGATCATGTTGGGCGAGCCGGCGATGATCAGGTCGACGCGGTCAAGGAAGCGCTCCATGAACGGGCGGTACAAAGCGCCGGCGACCCTCTGGCGCACGATGTCGCTGTGGTAGGTCACCACGGTGGGCACCTGCGGCCTGGCCTGCAGCCACGCCACCTCTCCCCACGGGTACGGGAAGTGGAAATGCAGCACGTCCGGCAGTGGCGTGCGGATGGCCTCGGCCCTCAACGCTGCC
>CAYXQU010000048.1:0-6202 GCA_964467305.1 uncultured Eubacteriales bacterium | reverse complement strand
CACCACTTCGACGCCGTTGATGTCGTCGGCGGTGGGCTCGTTGCGGTCGTTGCACACGATGGCGCGGACGCGGGCGCCGGCGTGCTCGACGAGCCCCTCGGCGAGATCGCGCAGATGGAACTCAACCCCGCCAATGTGCGGCGGGTAGTACTTGTTCACCATCGTGACGTTCATGGGCTGCGGAGCCATCACGCGCCTTCGGCCAGCGCTCGTCCGGCGGCGAGCAGGTCATCGACCACCCCTGCCGAGGAGGCCTCGGCGTAGATGCGCACGAGCGGCTCGGTGCCACTGGTGCGCATGAGCAGCCACGCGTCGTCGTCGAGCAGGAACTTGATGCCGTCGGCCCGCACGATCTCGTGCACGGCCACGCCGCCAACCGTCGCGGGCTCAAGCGACGGCCACGTCGCGACGAAGGCCTCCTTGGCGGCCGGAGTCAACCGCAGGTCCACGCGGCCGTACTCCATGGGACCGGTGAGCGCGAACAGGTCTTCGACCAGCTGGGCCAGGCCTGCGCCACGCTGCGCCATCATCTCGGCGAGCAACAGCGCCATGAGCAGCCCGTCGCGCTCGCGCACATGGACCGGGATGCCAATGCCGCCGCTCTCCTCGCCACCTATGAGGACGTCGCCTTTGACCATCTCTTCGTAGATCCACTTGAAGCCCACCGGAGTGGTGGTGACCTCGAGCCCCAGCACCGAGGCGAGCCTGTCGACGATCACCGAGGTGGACAGCGTCTTCACGATGCGGCCCGAAAGCCCCTTGTCCTCGATCAGGTGCCGGGCCAGCAGCGCGATGATGCGGTGCGGGTTCACGAAGTCGCCGTGGGCATCGACCGCACCAATGCGATCGGCATCGCCGTCGGTCACGAACGCCGCGTGGAAGCCGCCCCCGCGCACCGCTTCGGCCGCGTCGTTGGTCCACGGCGGGATGGGCTCGGGGTGCAGGCCACCAAAGCCCGGGTTGCGCTGTGCGTGCAGCTCGTGGACCTCGACGCCCAGCGAGCGCAGCGTATCGGCGAGGTAGGTCTGCCCCGCGCCGTAGAGCGGGTCGACCACCACGCGCAGGTTCGCGGCGCGAATCGCGTCGCCATCGATCATCGACGCGAGCGACGCGAGATACGGGCCCTTCATGTCGTAGAGCTCGAACTCGCCGCGGGCCGCGGGTGCCTCGTCGAGCAGCTGGGCCTCGACGCGATTGGTGAACGATACCGGTGATGCGCCGCCGTCTGCCATGCGCAGCTTGAAGCCCAGGTACTCGCTGGGGTTGTGGCTCGCGGTGAGCATCACGCCCCCCACCGCCTCATCGTCGCGCGCCACCGACCAGCACAGTCCCGGCGTGGGGATGTAGCTGTCCGACACCTTCACGCGCAGCCCGTGCGTCGCGAGCACCTCTGCGGCCGCAGCGGCGAAGCTGCCGGCCTCGAAGCGGGTGTCGTAGCCCACCAGCACCAGCCCGCCGGGGTTGTCTTCCGAGAAGACCCTGCCGGCGGCGTCTGCCACGCGTCGCAGCGACTCGTAGGTGAAGTCGTCGCCGATGACGGCGCGCCAGCCATCGGTGCCGAACGCGATGCGGGTTTGAGCAGCCATGATGAACCCCTAAGGCGCAGTTGCCGACATGAACGTGTCCGCCCCCGATTGTCGCACAAAGCACGCAGCGCTCAGCACGCGAATCGCACCGAAGCCGGTGCTACGGAGCGACGGGGGCGGTCTGCGCGTCTCGGCTGGCCACAAGGCTTTGAAGCGCACCCTGTATGGCAGCGGCATCACGCTGTGTGGGCCGCACGCCCTCGAGCACCAAGATCGCCTCGTCCAGGCTTCCGCGCAACGCAAGTATCTGGGCGAGCTGGATGGCCGCAGCGCCATCGGCGGGATCGAGCTTCAGCGCGTACTCGAGCTCTGCGATCGCATCGTCTGCTCTGCCCAGCCCTTCGAGCGCCCGGGCGCGCTCGGCGTGCAGCGCGGGCCCAAGCGGATCGAGTTCTATGCCAGCGTCGGCGGCGGCCAGCGCCTGTTCGTAGTACGCGTCATCGTAGAGGCGTGCGAGGTTGTTGAGGGTGTTGGCGAGGAAGGTGTAGTTGTCGTGCTCGACCGGGATGAAGTCGATGACCGACTCAAACTCGGCCTGAGCCTGCTCAAGCAGCACGCGCGCCTGCGCGTCTGCGGCCGGAACCTGCGCCGCCATGGCCAGCGTCTCTGAGGCGGCGTCGAAGTACGCCAGAGCGACTCCGGCTCGATACGTCGCATTGAAGGGGTTGAGCCTCACCGCGCGCTTCGCCGCCTCGATCTCCTGGGCCGCAGGCAGCCGGTTCACGCGGCTCATCATGTAGGCGTTGTCGGCGATCACGAAGCGCCCGCTGACGACGAGCGCCACAACGGCCACGACGGCGATCGCTGCCGTTGCCGACCAGGCGAGTGCCGGCGCCACCGGCCGCACCTCGATGTCGCGAGCCGCCGGTGCCACTAGCAGCCCAAGCATCGCCCACATGATCACCGAGTTCGCCGCCACGGCCACCCCGAAGAACAGGAATACCAAGTGGCCCACCACCGCCGCGAAGACCCCCGCATACAGGATCCGAGAAGCCTTGCCGGCCGCCCCGAAGACGCCCTTGCGCGCTTCGAACAGGATCCAGCCGAAGAGCCCGTATTCCAGGATCAGCGCCGGCAACCCACCGCTGAGGGCCGTTCGCAGAACATGGTTGTGCACGCTGTCCTCGACCGACAAGTATCCCGAAAGAGCGATGTACTCGGCCGGTCTGTACAGCGGGAAGACCAGGCGAAACGTGTCGCGTCCGTAGCCCAGAAGCGGCCGGTCCTTGATCGCCTCGATCGCCGCACCCCAGATCTGCAACCGCGTCTCGGCACTGCCGGCATGCGTGTCGAAGATCGAGAGCACCCGGGCCATGACGTTCATGACCGCCGAAGATGACGAGAGGCTGCGCACGACCACCGCACCAACGATCACCGCACCCGCCGCCAGCAGCCACCCGTCAACAGGGCGCAGCCTGACCTTCTGGCGCCACGCCGCTACCGCAAGCACCGCGAGGGCGACCACTCCCCCTATCCAGGCGCCGCGCGTGAAAGCCGTCACCCACACCACCGAGCACAATCCGGTGGCCAGCCAGTAGTAGGCCCGCCAGCCGGTCGACTCCTCGGACAGCGCAAGTGCGATCCCCAACGGCAACATGAACACGATGAACCCGCCCAGCAGGTCAGGGTTGCCGAACGTCGCGAAGGAACGGTTCGCCTCGAACGAGAGCGGCCCGTAGGTGTTGGGCTCGATGCCCAGATACTGCAAGGCGCCGTAGACGGCGACCACGGTTCCTGACAGAAACAGCGCGCGAAGCAGCGATTTCATCTTGCGAGGAGAATCGACCCACTGGACAACAAGGAAGTACACGACCGTGAACGATACGAGGGAGATGAACCCGGTGGAGCGCGGGTACCGGCCGAACACGGCGGTCTGCCAGTGAATCGATGTGAGGCTGGTGAGCCCGAACCAGCCCACGACCGCGAGCATGAGCCAATGCACGGGCGTCCAGCGGATCTTGCCACCGCGAACCAGCAGATCGACCCCCCACACCCCCAACGCGATGACGCCCAGATCGCGGATGATGGTCACCCTGACTATGTCGAACTGGTCGAAGGTGAGGGGCAGCCCGTCGCCGATGCCCAGGAACGTCAGGTTCGAGATAGCGATAGGAATCAGGAACAAGATGGCGTGCAGACACCAGCCCACGACCTTATCGGCAAGCGACCGGTCAGGCGCGTGATTGCGAGCAGTGTCTTGTGAGTCGTCCACCATCGTCCCCGCATTCTAGCTGCAGCATCCCGTGCGACACAGTGACTGCGCACACGACTATCAGTGGCCGCGATCCCTGATGAGTACCGAGTAGAGCTCGATATGCCGAGCCACGCTGGCTTCGGCCGCGTCATCCGGCGGGTCCATGACGATCCGCTCGTCCATGACACCGGCTGCGCGGACCTCGGCGGCGAGGTCGTGGTCGGGCACGAACACCGCTGCCGCATGGCGCATACCAAGTTCGTCGAAACGGCGGAACAGCGCGTCGATGGGGCGCTTGCGCCGCGTGGCCTGGCCGTCGACGGGAAGCGTGTGCACCACCTTGACCACCGGCACCTTGCGCGCAGCCCAGCGGGTGAGCAGGTCTGCTTCGAGCCCGGTGGAGTGCACCGCGACGGGCATGTAGCGCTTGAAGTACTTGCGCAGCCGGGAGCGCGAGCGAACCACGTTCCACGTGTCGAGGATGTAGGGGTCGACCTCGATCCCGATTCCCATCTCGCGCACCTGCTTGGCCGCGGGGCTGTCCATGAGGCACAGGAAGCGAACGTTGGCTCCGCGGGCACGCAGCTCGCGCATGACCGCGATCCAGCGCTCCTCCACCCCACCCTCATCGTGACGTGGGTGGGTCGACAGGAATATGAAGGTGGAGTCGGACCAGGATCTCATGGGCTCACTCTACTCGCTGCCGTGGTCCACGGCTGCACGGATACTGTGGACGGGCAGGAACAGCATGGTCAGCCTGGGGCGTGCGGCACTCGCGCCAATGACCGTCGCCACGGAACTGAAGCCGAATCGCTCGTAGAACGCGACCGCCTGCTGCTTCGCATCGACCACGACGCCCACACAGCCAACCTGACCGGCCTGGACCACCGCAAGTTCCAAACCAAAGCGCAGCAACGCGGTGCCAATCCCCATCCCATGCACGCGGTTATCGACAGCAAGCCGAGCCAGACGAACCACCGGCAGAGGATAGGCCGGATACGCGAGCGGTGGAGCGGTGGGAAGTTCTTCGCGCATGATGTGTCCCGCGGCAACCGTCAGGTAGCCAAGCACCACTCGCGTGACGTCATCGATGGCCACATACGTCACGCCGCTGTGAAGGACGAACTGGTTCTGTCCGGCGTAGCGCACCAGGAACTCATCGAGCTGCGGATCACCGCAGTCGAAGGAGTCCTTGCGATCGGAAGGTTCGAGCCGCCTAATCAGCATCGCAGCGAAGGCGCGAGCCGCGCATCAAATCGACAAGGGCCGCCGCTGGCTCGCCGGGGTGGGAGATGCGCTCGAGCACTTCGTCGAAGGACTCCGGCGTCAGCACGATCTGAGCGGGCACCACGTAGTGCGCCGGCAGCTCTTCGAGCGCACTCAGGTGCTGCTCGATGGCGCTCTCGATGATGCGGCTCTTCTTGATGCCGGTCTCACGAGCGTACTGGTCAAGACGGCGGCGCGTCGCGTCGGTGATCTGCGCCGATATCTGCACATAGTCAGCCATGGAATCTCACCTCGTAGGTAATCGTACTTTTTCGTAGAAGCCGTGGCAACGCTTCGCAACCAGTCCTGAGGTTCGTCTTACGGAGCCAGTTCGCGGTACAGGTCGAGGTAGGCCGCGACCATGCGATCAGCCGAGTAGTGCTCTCGTGCCCGCGCCCTGCCCGCTTGGGACAGCCGCTGCGCCAGCTCGGGCTCATCGAGCAGCCGCTCCACCGCATCGGCGAGCGCCCGCGCGTCTCCCGCAGGCACGAGCAGCCCGCACTCGCCGTGCGCCAGCACCTCCGGCAGCCCGCCCGTGTCCGAGGCGACCACCGGCGTCCCCAGCACGAGCGCCTCGAGTGCCGTAAGCCCGAACGCTTCGGAAAGCGACGGTACCACCACGACATCGAGCGCCGCGATCACGGCTGGCGCGCTGTCGATATGACCCAGGAATCCGGTCTGGGCACCCAGGTCCAGCGCCGAGGCAAGCTCCATGAGATCTGCTTCGCGAGAACCGGTGCCGGCGATGACGAACGCCGCATGTGGATAGCGCTCGCGCAGGTGTGCAGCGGCGCGGACGAAGAACTCGCACCCCTTCACGCGCTCCAGTCGCCCAACGAACCCGATGCGCGGAGTGCCCGGGGGCAGCGCGAAGTCGAGCCCCGCGGCTGCGGCGTCTCGCAGGTGTCTGCCATCGACGCCGTTGTGGATCACGCGGACCAGGTGCTCCGGCACGCCCGTAGCCACAAGACCCGCTGCCACCGCCTGTGACACCGCCACGTACGCCTCGACGTTGCGAGGCGCGCTCCGGTCGAGCAGCTTGCGCGCCAGCGAACTCGACACGCTCTCCCCGTCGAGCTGGGCGGCACCGGGCACCACGTGCACGGCGTTGACCACCCGCCCGCACGTCTTCGCGCCCACGCGGCGCGCCACTATG
>CAYXQU010000047.1:5781-10414 GCA_964467305.1 uncultured Eubacteriales bacterium | reverse complement strand
GACATATGCATCTGTTCGTGCACCCCCGCGATTCCGTAGCCTCTTCGGCTCTTCTGGTGTTACCATGGCAGCAATCGTGTTACCACCTGCAGACGACAGTAGCCCCCCGTTATCCCGAGGTCAAGCGAATTTCCGCAGGTCACACGTCCAAAGCCGTCGATATGATGTTCGTGGCATCCATGGTGGTTCTTCGTGCCACGAACCGTGTGGGAAGGTGGTCTTCCATGAGTGAGGTAGTCAGGTTCGGGGTCTCGACCGATGAGCGCCTGCTCAGCCGTTTTGACGATCTGATCGCGCAGAAGGGCTACGTGAACCGCTCCGAGGCGGTGCGCGACCTCATCCGTAACGCCCTTGTCGACGACGAGTGGGCGCAGGGAACCGCGCAAGCGGTGGGCACCGTGACGCTCGTCTACGATCACCATTCGAGTGACTTGTCCGACAAGCTCACGCAAAGCCAGCACAGCCACCATGAAGAGATCGTCTCGACGCTGCATATCCACCTGGACCACCACAACTGCCTCGAGGTCGTGGTTCTGCGCGGTGTGGCCAGCGACATCAAGCGCATCGCCGATGGGCTTATCGGTACGAAGGGCGTGAAGCACGGCAAGTTCGTCGCAAGCACCACCGGCGACGGCCTCGTCTGAGATCGGGCCTGCCATGTCTTCGGTCGAATCAGGCCTCTACCAGCTGGGTCAGCTCGACACGCTGTCGCGCGGCGACACCTTCATCCACCGCATCGATCCGCGCGTGAAGGTCGTTGTGACCTTTGTCTACCTGGTCTGCGTGGTGTCTTTCCACCGCTATGACATCCTGGGGCTCATACCCTTCGTGCTGTTCCCCGTCGCGCTCGCCTCGGCGGCGGACCTCCCGGGGGGCCTGCTGGGCAAGCGGTTGCTCCAGGCAGCGCCCTTCGCCGTTCTCGTGGGTGCGTTCAACCCGATCCTCGACCAGACGATCCTAGGGCACATAGGGCCGCTCACGGTGACCGGCGGCTGGGTGTCGTTCCTGTCGATCATCGTTCGCTTCCTGCTCACCACGAGTGCCGCACTTATCCTGATCGCGACCACCAGCATGAACGACGTGTGTATGGCGTTGCAGCGGATGGGCATGCCTGAGGTCTTCGCCAACCAGCTGCTGTTCTTGTATCGCTACATCTTCGTGCTCGCCGAGGAAGTGCTGCGCATGGGCCGCGCGCGCTCGTTGCGTTCGTTTGACGGGCGCGGCTTGGGTCTGAAGGTGTACGGCAACATCTTGGGCAGCTTGCTGCTGCGCACCGTCGCGCGCGCCAATCGCGTCTACGAGGCGATGGTCTCGCGCGGCTTCGCAGGGCGGCTGCACACCATGCGTGCGCTGCACATCCGCTCAAGCGATGTGCTCTTCGCTGTGGGCTGGTGCTCAGCGTTCGTGTTGTTCCGCTTCTTCAATATGCCGCTGCTGATTGGCGGCCTTGTCACGAAGGTGATCGCATGAGCCACCACACCATCGAGATCGACACGCTGTCTTTCGCCTACCCGGATGGCACCAGAGCGCTCGAAGAGGTCAGTTTCCGCGCCGGCCATGGCGAATCGATCGCACTGGTGGGCGGCAACGGCGCGGGCAAGTCGACGCTACTCATGCACCTCAACGGATTGCTCGAGCCGGAAAGCGGCACCGTGCGCATCGGCGATGTCCCGGTGACAGGCACGACATTGGCCGACGTGCGCAAGACGGTGGGCATGGTCTTCCAAGACCCCGACGACCAGCTGTTCATGCCCTCGGTGGGTGACGATGTCGCCTTCGGTCCGCTCAACCTGGGGCTGCCGCACGATGAGGTGCGCGCCCGCGTCGATGATGCGCTGTCACGCGTCGACTCGCTCGACCTCAAGGAGCGCCCCCCGTTCCGCCTTTCCGGCGGCGAGAAGCGCGCCGTCGCGATAGCCACGGTACTGGCGATGTGCCCGAGCATCCTCGTGCTCGACGAGCCCTCCAGCAACCTCGACCCCCGCGCCCGGCGTCGGCTGATCGGGCTGCTTGGCGAGTTCGAACACACCAAGATCATCGCGACCCATGATCTCGACCTCGCCGCCGAGCTGTGTGCACGAACGCTCGTCATGCGCGACGGCAAGTTGGTCGCCGATGGCCCCACCGATGAGATCTTCAGCGACGTGCAGCTCCTTGAGGAGTGCGGCCTCGAGCAACCCTTCGCCATGCAAGCGTGCCCGGTGTGTGCGACGCGACGCTGAGTTCGCACCTGAGCTGCTAGAATCAACGGCATGAAGCCGTCGAAGGTCCGGCGGATGCCGCCGGTGACCATAAGCCCTGACACCCCGTTGTATTGGGAGTGCCCTACATGCGGCTACCTCTCAAGTGACCCCGCGTTCGGTCGCGGCGAGACTTCGTGTCCCGCATGTTCCGACGATCACGGCTCGAGGCGCCAGTTCCCGCCTCCCCGGCTTCGCCGCCTCGACACCCGCATCCGCCGCTACCGAAGCGACGGCGACCACGAGATCGTGGTGATCCTCTCGGCGACGTTTCTCGAGTCGCTGATCGAAGACATCCTCTCGCGCATCATGGAGGCCCAAGGCGCGAGCGTGAAGCTGCGCGCGACGGTGCTCGACACCCAGCGTGCAGTAGGGCAGCGCATTGGCAAGCTCTTCCCCGCGCTCACGGGCATGCAGTTCGAAGACGCGGCCGCGGAACTTGGCTTTCGCGACTTTCCCAAGCGCTGGCGCACGCTGAGAAGCGAGCGCAATGCGTTCATCCACGACTCCTCGTTCGAGAGCGCGCAAGAAGAGCTGACCGTCCAGACCGCCCAGCAGGCCATGCTCCTGCTCGACCAGGCCTACCAGCTGTTCGTGATGATCAACAACCGTTTCGTCGCCGATGGCTACGGCCGCCACCACCGCACCAGGTGACGCGTGAAGGCCGTCGCGCTCCACATCACCGGTATCGTCCAAGGCGTGGGCTTCCGCCCCTTCATCTACAACCTCGCTCGTACCCAGGGCCTGAACGGCTGGGTGCTCAACGCGAGCGATGGCGTGCACCTGGTGGTCGAGGGCGCCGATGAGACCGTAGCCGGCTTCGCGGACGTCGTGGCACGTCAGGCACCTCCCATGTCGGTCATCGAGGGAATCTTCTCCGAGGAGGTCGAAGCAGAGGGCTTTCGCGACTTCGAGATCCGGGAGTCGTCGGCCACCACCGGCGCGATGACGCTCGTCTCCCCCGACATCGCCACGTGTCCGGAGTGCCTCGATGAACTGCGAGACCCCGGTGACCGCCGGTACCGGTACCCCTTCATCAACTGCACGAACTGCGGTCCGCGCTTCACGATCATCGCCGACGTCCCCTACGACCGGCCCATGACCACGATGCGCGACTTCCCCATGTGCCCCGAGTGCTCGGCCGAGTATGCGGACCCATCGGATCGGCGCTTCCACGCGCAACCCGACGCGTGCTTCATCTGCGGGCCGCGGTTGTATCTGAATCTGGTGGGGGGCGCGGTCGGGGAAGGCTCCGTGCTCAGACAGTCCTCGCTCGCTTCGCTCGCTGCGGAACTCCGCGCGGAGCCTTCCCCGACCGCGCCGGACGGCTTCAGGTGCGAACCTGATTGGGTGTGGGATGCGGCGTGCGATGTGGTGCCGCGGACGCATCGGGACCGCGATGTCGAAGCGGCTCGCAGCGACGCGATCATCGCCGCAGCCGCCGGACTCATTCGCGACGGAAAGGTCCTTGCGGTCAAGGGGCTGGGCGGCTTCCACCTGGCGTGCGATGCGACCAACGCCGATGCGGTCTCTACACTGCGCGAACGCAAGCACCGCTGGGGCAAGCCGCTGGCGGTCATGGTGCCTGACATCGACACCGCGCGCGCCTACTGCCTTGTCGACGCGCAGGAAGAAGCGCTGCTGGGCGGCACCGAGCGCCCCATCGTTCTCCTCCGTCGCCGCGATACGACCACCGGCCCGGCGAGCGAACTGGCACACGGTGTGGCCGACGGCCTGTCTGAGATCGGCGTCATGCTGCCGTACACGCCGCTGCATCACCTGCTGCTGGAAGCGATGGGTGGTGGCCCGTTCGTGATGACGAGCGGAAACCTCTCGGACGAGCCTATCGCGACGAGCAACGCCGAGGCGCTCGACCGCCTGGGCGCGATCGCCGATGCGTTCCTGTTGCACGACCGCGCCATCCACAGCAGGTACGACGACTCCGTCCTGCGCGTGGTTCGTGGCCTGGTCGAGCCGGTTCGTCGGGCACGGGGCTACGCTCCCCACCCACTGAAACTGCCGTTCGAAAGCGATGTCGACATCGTCGCCGCCGGCCCCGAACAGAAGAACACGTTCACGCTCATCAAGGGCGGTTACGCGTTCGTCTCGCAGCACATCGGCGACCTTGAGAACGCCGAGACACTCGTGAGCTTCGAAGACACCCTCGCGCTCTATCGCGACCTGTTCCGGGTCGAGCCGGCACTGCTCGCCCACGATATGCACCCGGAGTACCTGTCCACGAAGTGGGCGCTCGAGCAAGAACTGCCCAAAGTCGCCGTCCAGCACCACCACGCGCACATCGTGAGCGTCACCGCCGAACACGCCATCACCGACAAGGTCGTGGGCATCTCCTTCGATGGCACCGGTTACGGGCCGGACGGGCGCATATGGGG
>CAYXQU010000047.1:0-5771 GCA_964467305.1 uncultured Eubacteriales bacterium | reverse complement strand
CATATGGGGTGGCGAAGTTCTCGTGTGCGACTGGCTCGGGTTCGAGCGTGCCGCGCACCTGCGCTACGTGCCGCTGCCGGGAGGCGCCGCTGCGATCAGGCGACCTGCCCGCATGGCCCTGGGCGTCTTGAGCGAGTACGGGCTGCTGGACCACCCGGGAGCAAGGCCCCTGCTATCGAGACTCGCCGAAGGGGAGCAGCGCACGGTGCTCACCATGATCGAGCGTAGCGTGAACTGCCCGCTCACAAGCTCGATGGGCCGTCTGTTCGACGCGATGGCGGCGATCGTAGGCATCGCCGACGATGCACGCTACGAGGGCGAAGCCGCCATCATGCTAGAGGCGGCCGCCGGCACGTGCGACCCCGCATCGGGATATCGGTTCACCCTCACGGAGAGCGAGAACCCCGAGGACCCGCTGGTCATCGATGCGGGCGGCGTGGTTCTTGCTGCGCTCTCCGACGTGGCCCGCGAGGTCGATCCTTCTGTCATCTCGGCGCGGTTCCACGAAGCGGTGGTCGAGTGTATAGTCGCAGTGGGTAAGCAGATGACGCAGCGCGCCGGCACGCACTACGTCGCTCTTGCAGGCGGTGTCTTCATGAATCGCCTTGTCTTGGGTGGTGCAGTCGAGAGGCTGCGGTCGGCGGGTTGTTCGCCACTCACCCACGTTTCGCTACCAGTGAACGATGGAGCGGTCTCTTTCGGCCAAGCGGTTGTAGCATGGGCGAACAGGCGTAAGCTCCTGTAATCGGCGCGATGGCGCGCCGGCGTAAGCGAAGGAGAGTTGTGTATGTGTCTGGCGATTCCAGCTCGTATCGTGTCGCGTGATCAGAACACCATGGCTACCGTCGACATCATGGGGGTGAGTCGCACCATCTCACTCGACCTTGTTCCTGAGGCCGAGGATGGCGACTTCGTCCTTGTGCACGCCGGCTTCGCCCTGCAGGTGATCGACGAGGCCACTGCCAACGACACGCTCGAACTGCTCAAGTCGCTGCCGTTCTTCGCCGAGGACGAGGGTCTCGTTCCTGAGGGGGCCTAGGTCACCTCATGGATCTCTCAGCCTTTCGCGACCCTGAGATCGCCCGGGGCCTGATCGACGCCATCAACGCGACCGAGACGGGACCCGTCAAGATCATGGAGGTCTGCGGAACCCACACCGTCTCGATCGCCAAGAACGGGCTGCGGGCGGTGATGCCCGAACGGGTCACCTTGCTGTCCGGCCCCGGCTGTCCTGTGTGCGTCACGGCCAACCAAGACATCGACATGGCCATCGAGCTGGCCCGAAACCCCAACGTCATCGTCACCACCTTCGGCGACATGATGAAGGTGCCCGGCAGCTACTCCTCTCTCGCACGCGAGAAGGCGGATGGCCGAGACGTCCGCATCGTGTACTCCCCGCTCGACGCCTTGGCTCTGGCCGCCCGCGAGCCCTCTCGCGAAGTCGTGTTCATCGCCGTGGGCTTCGAGACCACCGTCCCGCTCATCGCCGCAGCGATCTCGCGCGCCCGCGAACAGGGCCTTGAGAACTTCTCGGTGTTCTGCGCGCACAAGACCGTGCCTATCGCACTCGAAGCGCTCATCAACGACCCTGAGGTCCAGATCGACGCGTTCATCCTGCCGGGCCACGTTTCCACGATCATCGGCTCGCGACCCTACGAGTTCCTGGCGTCGCAGTACGGCGTTCCGGGTGTGATCACCGGCTTTGAGCCAGTCGACGTCTTGCAGGGCGTGTACATGATTCTCAAGCAGCTCCAGGAAGGCCGCGCTGAGATCGAGATCGCCTACCACCGAGGCGTCATGGCCGAAGGTAACGAGCACGCCATGGCCCTTGTCGACCAGGTCTTCGAACCCATCGACGCCGACTGGCGCGGCATAGGCGTGATCCCGGGCACCGGCCTTGGGCTTCGCGATGAGTACGCCGCCTACGACGCGACCAAGCGCTTCACCCTGAACCCGCCCGAGCCCAAGGAGATCAAGGGCTGTCAGTGCGGTGAGGTGTTGCGCGGGATCACTTTGCCCTACGAGTGCAAGCTCTTCGCACGAGCGTGCACGCCCGAGCATCCTATCGGGCCGTGCATGGTCTCGTCCGAGGGCAGCTGCGCGGCGTACTACCGCTTCACCGACTACGGACGCCAGGTGTAGTACCGACGTCCAAGCCTTCGTTGCCCGACCCCGAACCGAAAGGTGTCCCATGCGTTCAGACCGCATCCTCCTCGCACACGGATCCGGCGGCACCATGATGCGCGAGCTCATCGACGATATCTTCGTGGCTGAGTTCGCCGAGGATGCGCTGAAGCGCCTCGATGACGCGGCTTCGTTGCCGTTTGGCGGCGCGCGGCTGGCGATGTCGACCGACACCTACGTGGTCAATCCCATCTTCTTCCCCGGTGGCGACATAGGAAGGCTCGCGGTATGCGGGACCGTCAACGACGTGGCGACCAGCGGTGCCGTGCCCCTGTACCTCTCGGTGGGCTTCATCTTGGAAGAGGGATTCCTGATCGAGGACCTGCGCAAGATACTCGTGTCGATGCGCGATGCCGCCCGTGAGGCCGGCGTGCACATCGTCACCGGCGACACCAAAGTCGTCGAGAAGGGCCACGGGGACGGGGTCTTCATCAACACCGCCGGAGTGGGTGCGCTGGCCGAAGGTGTCGATCTCTCCGGCTCGTACTGCAAGCCGGGCGACAAGGTCCTGCTCTCCGGAACGCTGGGGGACCACGGCATCGCGATCGTCTCGACCCGGGAGGGACTCGAGTTCTCGACCGATATCGAGACCGACGCAGCGCCGCTCAATGTGCTGATCGCCAACGTGCTCGCCGCAGCGCCGGACACCCGCTGCTTCCGTGATCCCACACGCGGCGGGCTGTCCTCAACGCTCAACGAACTCGCCGCTGCATCCAGCGTGTCGATCACGGTGAACGAGACCGACGTGCCCGTTCAGCCACAGGTTCGCGGGGCGTCGGAGATGCTGGGCTACGATGTCTTCCAGGTCGCCAACGAGGGCAAGATGACCGCCGTGGTCCCCGCCGAGCAGGCTGACGCGGCGCTGGCAGCGATGAAGGCGTCGCCCTATGGCGAGAACGCTGCGATCATCGGCGAGGTCGCCGAGGGCCCGGCCGGTAAGGTCTACGTGCATACCGCGTTTGGCGCGACCCGCATCATGGACATGCTCGTGGGCGAACAGCTTCCGCGTATCTGCTAGCTGCGACCACGCTCCACGGCGTCCAGGTAGGACCCCAGATCGAAGCCGGCCAGCGACTTGAGCACCGTGTCCGCATACTCGAACGTCATGTGCTCGGTGTAGCTGCCGGGCACTGCGACCACGCGCAGTCCCGCTGCCTTGGCGGCCGAGACACCCGGAGCCGAATCCTCAAAGGCGATCGCCTCGCCCGGGTCCAACCCCACGTCGCCCAACACCTTCACGTAGATGTCAGGAAACGGCTTCGAGCGCGCTGCGTCGCCTCGCGTCTTCACCACGCTGAAGTGATCGCGCAGGCCCAACCGCTCGAGGTGCCCGTCTACCCACCAGTCGCTCGAGCTCGATGCCACCGCGAGGCCAAGTCCCCTGCCCAGCGCTTGCTCGATCAGCTCCACCACGCCCGGCAGCGCGGGAAGCCCGTTGGCGATCTCGACACCGCGCAGCTTGCGGGCCGCATCGAGCGCCTCGATGTCGGGCCGTACCGCGGTGAGCCGTTCGAGCTCGGTCCACAGAACCCCGTCGTTCTCGCGGGTGCCCACCATGGTGCGCCAGACCTTCTCGGGAAAGGGCTGTCCGTGCGCTGAGAACACCTCGGCCCACGCGCTGGCCACCGCGGTCTCCGAGTCGATGATCAACCCGTCGAAGTCCAGTATCAGAGCTCGGATCACGGTCACTCCCGTCGCTTTCGAACGCGACTCCCGCGCGCGCTTCGACCCAGCATACCTTGGCAGCTGGTGGTTCGCCGCAACGCCACCGTTCGCGATAGACTCCCATCCATGACCGAGAACCCATCGCCCGATTCACGCACGCGCCTCTACGGACTGGCACGAGTCGCCACAGCCGGCCTCATCTGGGGATCGATTCCACTCATCATGCGCGCCGCCGATGGCGCTTCGGTGATCAAGGTCTTCTTCCGTGTCTTCTTCGCGGCACTGGTGATAGGCGGCGTGCTGCTTGCCAACGGTGGCTGGCGCGAGGTCGTCTCGCTCAAGCGCGCGAAGCTTCTCCAGGTCATAGGCCAGGGGCTCATCCTCACCCTGAACTGGTTTCTCTTCCTCACCGCGATCGACATGACCACGGTGGCGACCGCGGAGCTGCTTGGCTACACCGGACCGGTGTTCGTCGCTGCACTGGCCCCGTTCGTCACCGGCGAGCGCTTCGACAAGCGAGTCATCGCGCCGCTGTCGCTGGCTCTTGTGGGCATCGTCGTGATCTTGGCGCCGCACGGACTATCGGTGGGAAGCCGCCGGGAACTGATCGGCGCCGTGCTCGCGTTCTGTTCGGCGCTGACGTACGCGACACTGCTGCTGCGCTCCAAGAAGATCCTGCGCGGCATATCGAGCGGGGCGCTGATGCTGGTCGAGTACACCACAGCATCGGTGGTGCTCGCTCCGTTCGTGCTCGTGGCCTATCTCAGTGGCGACGCACCCTCGACCGTGGGTGCCTACACCGCACTCATCACGTTGGGAGTCGTGCACACTGCGATCGCCGGCTACATCTTCCTTGGCGGCCTGCGACGGGTGCGTACCGACCATGCGGCCATCCTCACCTACGTGGAGCCCGTGACCGCCGTGCTGTTCGCAGCGGCGTTTCTGGGCGAGGCTCTTGGTGTGGCGACGGTGGTGGGCGGAGCGATGGTGGTCGTGGGAGGCGTGCTGGTCGCTCGGATGGAAGCGCGCGAAGGCGTCGAGACCGTACCCATAGAGGCCGCCGGTACCGAATGACAAGCAGCGGGAGTGGATCCCAAGTGCGCCTGTCCGACGCGCGTGAGGGGAACATACCCGCTGACACCTTTGTGGACCGAAAGGACCTGCCGATGAGCGCTCGCGATCGTCTCGTGCACCTCGATGCCGTCAACCGGCTGCGCGCGCGCGATGCCAGCCTGTTCGCCGACGACCCCGCCGTGCAGCTTGAGGTCAGCGACAACCTGGGCTGGACCGAGCTTGCGGCAGATGCCGCCGGAGCCATGCCGCTGCTTGAGCGCATCGCCGCGGATGCCCGCAGCGAGGGTTTCTCGGATGTCGTCTTGCTGGGCATGGGTGGCAGCTCACTGGCATCGCTCGTGACCGGCTCGGTGATGGAGAGAGACGCAGGCGTGCGGCTGCACGTGCTCGACACGACATCGCCTGTCACCGTCCGCCACGTGATCGAAGCCACCTACCCGGCGACGACCATCTATATCGTGGCGAGCAAGTCCGGTACGACGATCGAACCGCTCTCGCTGTACTCGGTGTTCCGCGATGCCGCGGACGACGCACTGGGCCGCGAGGCGGCGGGACGGCGGTTCATCGCGATCACCGACCCCGGGACGGCGCTTGAGGCGCAAGCTCACGCCGAGGGCTTCCGGGCCGTGGTCGCAGCCCCGGCCACTGTTGGCGGGCGCTATTCGGCGCTCAGCGTCTTCGGCCTTCTGCCCGCCTTGCTCGCCGGCATCGACGTCGACGCGCTTCTGCGCCGGGCGAGGTCGATGGAGGCGTCGTGTGCGCTGCCGGTAGACGACAACCCCGCCGCGGCACTCGCGACCTTCGCCGCAGATGCCCTGTCGGATGGTCGCGACAAGCTGACCTTGGTC
>CAYXQU010000046.1:4218-10525 GCA_964467305.1 uncultured Eubacteriales bacterium | reverse complement strand
GACCACCGCTGCCGACGCCGACGATGCTCGCACCATCCTGCCGACCCCGGGTTCCACTTCCGGTACGGCTGACGTCAGCCTCCTGTCCTCCGACGGCGCTTGCCTCAAGTGCCACCTCTCGGGCGACCAGACCGCTGGTGTCGGTGTCACCTACTAAGACTTCATGAACGAGATCGCCTAGCGATCGAAGCTCAGAAGCACGAGAGGGCCGGTTCTCACGAACCGGCCCTCTCTCTTTCTGCGAGGTCGCATGCCGTATAGTGTGCGGAGTGTGGAGAACTCGCCGAATCGCCCACAACGGGCCTCATCTTTGCTAATACTTCTGTACTGAAGCTGTGCCGTTCCATCTGCATCCATGGAGACGAGGTGTTCGTGCGCCCGCAGGTGTCCTACCGCATCATCATGGGGGTCATCGCCGTACTTGCCGGCATCGTTGGGCTCTTCGTCGTTGCGATAGGGGCCACGGCGATCTGGCTTCCCGGGTGCGAAGGATGCCATTCAGAAGGCGCTTTCGGAGCTGCCACTGCGCAGGGAGCCCACGCTGAGGTGGCGTGCACCAGCTGCCATGGTGCCGGCAGCGTGGGGTCTCGGCTGACCTTTGCCACCGCCCAGGTCACCGGGATGTATCTGCCACTTCGAAAGGTCGATCCCAGCGTCGCCGCGGTGCCTGACACCCGGTGTAAGGTCTGCCACGCGCCGCAGCTTGATGCGGTGGTCGAGAACGCCGGGCTGCGTATCGTCCACAGCTCGTGCGCACCCGGTCGCCAGTGCACGGAGTGCCATTCACCCACCGCGCACGGTGCCGAAGTCTCGTGGCCACGCTCTGCCACCATGCAGATGTGTTTCGACTGTCATGGGGGTGCAGCGGCACCCGCCGACTGTGACTTGTGTCATGCGGCAAAGCTGCCTGACGACCGGGTACGTACTGACGTCTTCGCCATCACTCACGGCCCCAACTACGAGCGAACGCACGGTATGGGGCGGATGACCAGCTGCAGCGCGTGCCACGAGGACTCCAAGTGCGCCAAGTGCCATGGAGCCGGCCTGCCGCATGGCAACAACTTCGTGAGCGAACACGGACCATCGGCTACGAGTGCGGCCGCCAAGTGCACGTCGTGTCACCAGGAGCGCTTCTGCACTGACTGCCACGGCTACGAGATGCCGCATCCGCGCACCTTCACCAAGGAGCACGGACGCTTGGTCGACGACCAAGGGGACTCCAGCTGTACCAAGTGCCACGATGCTTCTGACTGCACCAGGTGTCACGAGAGCCACGTGCACCCCACCACCATCGAGCAGCTCGAGGGTCTGGGCATCGATGTGGACAAGGGGGAGGCGCGATGAACGCCGACCTCATCACACGCCTACTCGAGATCGACTTCGCCGAGGTCTGGATCTTCATCGTCGATGTCATGCGCTCTCCTGCATCCAACGTCACCGCGTTCGCGATGATTCTTGCCGCGATCACGGTGGTCATGCTGATCGTGGTGCTCGTCTTGTTGATGTTCTTCCTGGGCGGGGAGAGCGAGTACGAGGAAGACGAAGACGGGGCCGAGCCAGTCCAAGCCCCGGTGGCGATCGCGCCGAAGGTCGAGCCCGCGCCGGTACCGCTCACGCCCGAGGAGATCCAGCGCCGGAAGGTCAAACGCACCATCAGCTCGCTTGTATGGCTGCTCATCTTCGCGGCGGTGTGGATGGTTGGGGGCTTCGTGAGCCGCCAGGACACGCTGTGCGTCTCGTGTCACGGCAACACCATCCACCAGCTTCGCCTCGACGAGGTCGCGAGCGACCCCCACGGCAAGGTCGCCTGCGCGTCGTGTCACGAGACCCCCAACATCGTCGCCGGCATCACCACCGCTGTGCCAGGCAGGGCGGTGCACTTCGTTGCGGGCTTCGTTCGTGAGCCCGCAGCTCGAGGCTACGGCACACCGGTGGCGAATCGGTCGTGCAACGGGTGTCACCAGGCGGCGATCAGCGTGACCACCGAAAACGAGGTGCGGGGCGTGCGCATGTCGCATGTTGAGCCGCTCGAGGCGCGCGCGCTGTGCTCGGATTGCCACCGGCCCAGACCACAGACCGGGGTGATCAACCGCTACACGGTGGGCATGGACCCCTGCATGCGCTGTCACGACGACGAGGTCGCGAGCGCCGAGTGCTCGTTCTGTCACACGAAGGACGTGGGCTTGGCGATTCAGGCGCGCGGCGAGATCACGCCGAGACAACACGCGCTCGAGATTGACTGCGGTGGGTGCCATGACCAGCGTACTTGCGACAACTGTCACGGCATCCGTATGCCGCACACCGTTGAATTCAAGGGTGCAGGGCACGCTCGCGCCGGCGTTGAGGACCTGTGGTACAACGACGGTCAGATGTGCGGCCGCTGCCACACCGCGAACAGGCGCTCGTGCCAGAACTGCCACAACACGATGCCATCGCACGGGCTGTCGATGCGCGAGAGCCACAAGAGCGCAGATCCGGACAACAATGGTTGCGTCCAGTGCCACGACAAGAACCAGTGGATCGTTGGTCGCCACTACTGCGGGCTATGTCATCCCCAGTACAATCGGCAGGACAAGACCACGCAGTGATGACCGCCTGAAGAAGAGGGACTGACACGTGAAGAAGGCCAGCCCCGGCACGCCTGTGCCGAATCTGTATGCGATCGCCGTTCTTGTCTTCGGTGGTGGCGCCACCGGTATGGTGCTCGAACTGGTGGGTTCTCGGCTGCTTGCTCCGTACTTCGGCAACTCGCTGTTCATCTGGACGAGCCTCATTGGCGTGATGCTTGGCTTCATGAGCCTTGGCGCGTACCTGGGCGGGCGTTTGGCCGACTCGCATCTCGACGCAGGCAACATCTTCTGGATACTCAACGCCGCAGCGGCGTCGGTCGCCTCGGTGGCGATCGTCGAGGGGTACTTCCTTCCCGCCATCTCCGGCGGCGAGGACACGCGTCTGCTCGCGGTGGTCGCCGCCACGATACTGTTCGCGATCCCATCCACCCTGCTGGGGATGATCTCGCCATACTGCATCCGGCTGCGCATGCACACCATCGAAGACTCCGGCTCCACCGTTGGCACGCTCTACGCCATCGCGACCCTGGGCTCGATCGTGGGCACCTTCGCCGCCGGTTTCTGGCTTATCTCGCTCATCGGCACGCACGACATGCTCACGTTGATCGCAGTGACGTTGATCGCACTGTCGCTTCTGGTGGTGGGCCCGGGCTTCAAGGACCTTCGCAAATGGCTTGCGATGGGCGGCATCGCAGGGCTTGTGGCGATCGGTGCGATGGTCGCCGGTGCCGACACCATCGATACGCAGTACGACCGCTACTTCCTGCGCCAGATTCAAGATCCGGTCTCCGGTCGCCCGGTGATCGGCTTGTCGCGCGACGAACGGTCGGCGGAGTCCGCGTCGTACGCAGATACCGGTGAGGCCTACCGCTTCGAGTACTACAACTTCTACGATCTGGCCAACACGCTGGGTGGCGCGCCGGTCGAGAACGCCCTGCTCATTGGCGGCGGGACGTTCAGCTATCCTCGGCTGTTCTTGCAGACGAACCCTGACGCGACGATGGACGCGGTGGAGATCGACGGCGACCTGTACGATATCGCCAAAGAGAACTTCGGTTTCCAAGATGATCCCCGCCTGAACCTCCACTTCGAGGACGGCCGGACCTTCATGAACCGGGCTACCGGCCCTTACGATGCGATCTTCATGGATGCGTTCAAGTCCGAGCAGACGGTGCCCTACCAGCTCACCACCCGAGAGACGTGGCAGCTTGCCTACGACCTGCTCGATGAGGACGGCGTTGTGGTGATGAACGTGATCGCGGCGCCCACCGATGAGCGTGCACGCTTCTTCGACGCGCTCTATGCCACCGTCGACGATGTCTTCCCGCACGTGAGGGCGTTCAAGGTGCAGACCGAGGACGGCCCCGCGCTGCTCAACACCTCGATCGTCGCGGTGAAGAACCCCGGTACCGATATCGACGCCGTGCTCAGAGAGTCGCACCCCGACATCTACGCGCGGATGTACGCGGGCTATACGCCGCCAGCGGACACCAAGCTGCTGACCGACGACTTCGCACCGGTCGACCAGTACCTGCTGGGCTTCTAAGCGACGTCCGGCGCGCTGTCGCGCTTCGCGAATCCGGGGTCGAGGGTGGCCACAGCGGAATCAATGGCTGCTCGGTTGTCCGCTTGAGCGGCATCCACAAGCGATCGTAGGTGCGAGGCAAACTCCGGTTCCGGCACCGCAACGCGATCCACCCTCAGGATGTTCTGAGCGCCCGAAGGCATCAGCGACTCGCTCGCACCCACCAGCTCCTCATGCAGTTTCTCGCCAGGACGCAGGCCCACGAACTCGACGTCGGCAGGCACGCCGGACAGCGCGATCATCTTGCGGGCCAGATCGACGATGCGTACCGGCTCGCCCATCTCGAGCACGAAGATGTCGCCCGGCGCGCCAATCGCCTGAGCCTGCAGTACCAGCCTGGCCGCCTCGGGGATGGTCATGAAGAAGCGGGTCACATCCGGGTGGGTCACGGTGAGCGGGCCGCCGTGCCGCAGCTGCTCCTCGAAGATGGGTACCACCGAGCCGCGGCTGGCGAGCACGTTGCCGAAACGCACGGCGACGGCGTTCAGATCGCAGCGGCGGGTGGCGTCGAGCATGATCCGCTCGGCGATGGACTTGGTAAGTCCCATCATGTTGACCGGTGCGACGGCCTTATCGGTGGAGATGAGGACGAAGCGCTCGACTCCGTGGCGCTCGCACGCCTCGATGACCTGCAGGGTGCCGTGGACGTTGGTCTTGATCGCCTCGGCGGGGGAGAGCTCCATGAGCGGCACGTGTTTGTAGGCGGCGGCGTGGAGGACGACCTGGGGTTTCTCGGCGGTGAAGACGGCATCGAGGCGCGCGGTGTCTCGGATGTCACAGATGCACATCCGGGCGACGCCGGGCACGTCGCGCTCCAGCTCGAGGAAGAGTTCGTAAAGGCGCGTCTCGTCGATCTCGATGAGCAGCAGCTTCGCGGGTTCGAATCGCGCGATCTGGCGGCAGAGCTCGGAGCCTATCGAGCCGGCGGCTCCGGTGACCGCCACGACCTTGCCTGCGAGCGTGGAGCGGATCTGCTGCGTGTCGATACGGGTGGGCTCGCGGCCCAGCAGGTCCTCGACATCGACTTGGCGCAGGTCGCGCAGGCTGACCGAGCCCTTTGCAATCACAAGCTGCGGCATGATGCGGGTCTGTACGCCGGCATCCGCTGCCGCGTTGAGGATGCGGCGCACCGTCCCGCGTGCGGCTGCCGGCATCGCGACTACGACTTCTTCGATGTCGCGTCTGGCAGCGATGGTGCCCAGCTCGCGCGAGGTGCCAAGGATGGGGATGCCATCGATGGTGCGGCCCTTCAGGGCGGGGTCGTCGTCCAAGAACCCGGCGACTTGGAGCCCCAGGTCCGGGCGGTTCTGGATCTCGCGCAGCAGCAGTGAGCCGGCGCTTCCGGCGCCAACGATGAGCACCTTGCGGCCATCGCCGGGGCGCTGAGCGCGTAGGTACATGAGCACGCGAGCGGCGAGCCGCGATGCCGAGGCCCCCAAGAACACCAGCACACCTTGGATGAACAGCACGCCAAGGGGAACCGGACGAAGCTCCTCGGCAACCCGCACCACGAGATCGGCCCCAAGCAGCAGAGCAGATGCGACCGTGGTCGCTCCCAAGAGCTTGAGCAGCGTATCGACGCCCACGTAGCGCAGTACCAGGCGGTACAGTCCGGCGATGGCGAACAAGGCGGGATACACGACTACCGAGACGCCCAAGACCGCGGTGATCCAGCGCGCGTACTCGTAGGGCACGACCCCTTCGAAGCGCGCGTAGTAGGCGACGACCGTGGCGATGAGCACCACCGCTACGTCGAGAACCACCAGAATCGAGTTCCACAGGCGCCCGGTCGCCCGAGCGCGTGCGATGAGTCCCAGCTGCGTCATGCGGTTGCGGCCTCCATCACTTTGCGGGTAGCGGTGACCGTGTCGTCGATGTCACCGTGGGTGAGTGTGGGGTGCACGAAGAACGCGATCGAGGTCTCATGCGCGCGGGCGGCACCGGGTAGAGGGCTGGCAGGCCCCAGGCCGGCGCGGGTGAACGCGGCTTCTCGGTAGATCTCAGCACATCCGCCGTACTGAACCGGAGTGCCTTCGGCACTGATGGCGCGGGTGATACGGTCGCGGTCCCAGCCGGGCGCGAGCGCCGAGGAATCGATGGAGCCGTAGAGCCGGTAGAACCCGTGGGCGATGTGCGGCTCAGGGACGTGGAT
>CAYXQU010000046.1:0-4208 GCA_964467305.1 uncultured Eubacteriales bacterium | reverse complement strand
AGCCCGGCGACGCCAGCGAGTCCTGCTGCGAGGCGCAGGGCGTTCTCGGTGCGGCGCGCGTGCCACTGGGGCAGCCGGGCGAGCCCAACACGTGCGACGGCGGCCGACATCTCATCCAGGCGCCAGTTGGTGCCAAAGCTGTCTACCAGCCATGTGAAGCTCGAGCCCGCGCGCATGAACTCGGGGTTATGGACCTTGTCGTAGGACTTGCCGTGATCCTTGTACGACCACGCCCAGCGGTACGCAGCCTCGTCGTCGAGCACGAGCAGTCCGCCGTCGCCAACCGGGATGATCTTGTCCTGGCAAAACGAGAACGCCGCCGCATGGCTGCCAAGCGCACCCGCCGGTCGCCCGTTGTACGTGGCGCCGTGCGCCTGTGCGCAGTCTTCGATGACGATCAACTCGTGAGCATGGGCGAGGCCCATGAGCGGGTCCATGTCGACCGGCCACCCGCCCAGATGCACCGGGATGACAGCGCGGGTCCTGTTCGTGAGCACCGCTTCGACCGTCTGCGTGGTGAGATTGCTGCTCACGGGGTCGATGTCCGCTACCACCGGTGTCGCACCCACGGCGACCACCGCGCTGGCCGTGGCGATGTACGTGCGCGCGGGGACCACGACTTCGTCGCCTGCACCAACACCAAACGCTTTGAGCGCCAGTTCGAGTGCGAGCGTGCCGTTGGCGAGCGCGATGGCGTGTGTGCGTCCCAACGCCTGCGCGTACTCGCGCTCGAGATCGCGGCCTTGCGTGCCGGTCCAGTAGTTGAGCTTGCCGGAGCGAAGCACGTGGGTCGCGGCGTCTATCTCGGCTTGGCCGGGTGCGGGCCAGCCGGGCATGGGCGTGGTGCGAACCGGCGTGCCGCCGTCGATTGCGAGTGCGCCGGTCACTGCGGCGGCTCCGTGACACCCAGCTGCTTAGCCGGGACGCCCGCCCACACGGTGCGCGCGGGGATGGTGTCGACCACGGCGGCTCCGGCACCCACGATGGCGCCCGCGCCCACCTCGATGCCGGGGATGACGCTCGCGCCAGCGCCCACGAGAGCGCCCTCGCCAACGGTCACGCCGCCGCACAGGCTCGCGGTGGGACCGATCAGCGCGTGCGCACCCACCACGCAGTCGTGGTCGACGGTGGCGCCGGTGTTGACGATGGCGCCTTCGCAGATGCGCGCGTCGATGTTGACGATGGCGCCGGCAGCCAGAAACGCGCCCGGTTCGACGATGGCCCTGTCCGAGACGACCGCCGCCGGATGCACGACCGCCGCCGGGGTGTAGCCAGCCTCGATACAGCGTGCGAACCCACGAGCGCGAGCGGCGTTGTCGCCTATCGCGACGATGAACCCGTCGCAGTCGACGCCGCCGATGTCGCTTGCGACCGGAAGTCCCAGCAGCTCAGGGGCGTGCGGCGGGTCGGCCACCACCGAGGTGACCGAGTGTCCCGACGCCTGGATCGCGTCGACGACGACCTTGGCGTGCCCTCCGGCACCTACCACCAGAAACCTCACCGGTCCTCCTTGGTGTCGCCTTGCGTTGCGTGCGGATCGAACGGCTCCATGGTCGCATGACCTTCTGCCGAGACACCCTTGCGCCCCAGCACCGTGCCCACGGTCATCGCCAGGATGCGCAGGTCGAGTGCGAGCGAGCGGTTGTCCACGTAGTAGACGTCCAGCTCGAAGCGCTCCTCCCACGACGTGGCGTTTCGGCCGTTGACCTGCGCCCATCCCGTGATTCCGGGGCGGACCTCGTGCCGTCTGGCCTGCCGTTCATTGTAGCGTTCGAGGTACTCGGGCAGCAGGGGTCTTGGCCCCACGATGCTCATGTCACCTGCGAGCACGTTGAGTAGCTCGGGAAGCTCGTCGACGGAGGTGGATCGAAGGGCCTTGCCGAAGGGAGTGAGACGCTCAGCGTCAGTGGCGACAGCGTCGACGGCGCTACCCCCACTCGCGGGCGGCGCGTCGAGCATCGTGCGGAACTTGTAGAGAGTGAAGATGCGGCCGTCTCTTCCCGGGCGCTGCTGGCTGAAAAGCACAGGCGAGCCCAGCTTGCCGCGCACGAGCAGTGCCACGACGGCGAGCACGGGGCTGAGCACCACGAGCGCGACGGCCGCCACCACTATGTCGAGTACGCGTTTGAGCGCGTCGTAGGGTCTAGGCGAGCGCGTCACGGTAGAGCTCCTCGTAGCGAGCGATGATCGCGGGCAGAGCGAAGTTGGAGAGCGCACGCTCGCGAGCGAGGGCGCCGCGACGAGCACACTCGGTCCGGTCGCTGGCGGCTTCGTCGATCGCATGGGCGAGCGCGGCGACATCGTGCTTGGGCACGAGCCAGCCGGCGTCCTCGCCAATCGCGTCGGCGATGCCACGCGTGCGGGTGCCGATGACCGGCTTGCCGCTCGCCATTGCTTCGAGCACGGATCGCGCGAGTCCTTCGCGCTCGCTCACGAGCAGCCCGGCGTCGCTAGCGGCCCAGACGGCGTCGATGTCTTCTCGGTAGCCCGCGAAGCGGACATGGGCCGCTACGCCCAGCTCGCGCACCTGGGCCTCGAGACGGCCGCGCAGGGGGCCGTCGCCCACGAGCACGAGCACGACGTCGTCGCGGGTCGACTGCGCGAGCGCGCGCAACGCGAACCCGTGGCGCTTCACCGGGGCAAGCTCGGCGACCATGGTGAGCATGAAGGCGCCGGGGGCGATGTCGAGCTGTTCGCGGATGCTGGCGGAGGTCGCGGCATTAGCGAGCGCAGGGTCGAAGCGGGTGGTGTCGACGCCGATGCCGGGGATCAGATGCACGCGTTCGGCGTCGATGGTACCCAGCGCGAGCGCGGCGGCGTGGTCCTGGGCGTTGATGGTGACCAGATGGTCGGTCCAGCGTGCGGCGGCGCGCTCCATGGTGCGGTAGAGCGCGTGGGGGAGCATGCTTTGGCCTTCGTAGAAGTGGAAGCCATGGGCTGTGTAGATGACCGTGGGGCGCGACGCGGCGGGCAGCGTACGCAGGGCATAGCGGGTCACGAAAGCGGCGATGGGCGTGTGTACGTGTACGACGTCATAGCGGCCGCGTACAACGGTCTCACGCACGTTTCGCGCGGTACCTAGCAGGTTACGAGGATTGAGGGGGGAGCGGCTCCAGGCCACGTCATACAAGGTGTCGAAGTGAGAGGCGATAGCGGGTTCGCGCGTCGCGCCGTTCGCCATGCCGTCGACACGCCAGCCGTGTGCCCGGAAGTAATCCGAGAACGGCAGGAGGAACGCTTTGAGCGTCACCGGGACGGTGGTCACGAACAGGGCAGCAGGGCTCACGGGCCTTCGATTCTGCGCGCGGGTAGGAGCTGGGTCGCATACAGCTACGTTCAGTGTATCGGTACGAGGGCTGTGACTCACGCATTCGTGCGCACCTGCTACAATCTTCGCCACCATTCGCTTGAGCCTGAGGAGTCCACCGTGAAGTTCACCGGTACCGCCCACAAGTACGGGCGCGACATCGACACCGACGTCATCATCCCGGCCCGTTACCTCAACACGAGCGACCCGGCCGAGCTCGCCAAGCACTGCATGGAAGACCTTGATGCCGGCTTCGTGGGCAAGGTCTCGACCGGTGACATCCTTGTCGCCGATGAGAACTTCGGCTGCGGCTCATCGCGCGAGCACGCACCCATCTCGATCAAGGCCGCGGGTGTCTCGGTGATCATCGCCAAGAGCTTCGCGCGCATCTTCTACCGCAACGCCATCAACACCGGGCTGCCCATCATGGAGGCACCCGACGCCGTTGACGGCATCAGTGACGGCGACAAGGTCTCAGTCGACGCCGATGCCGGTGTGATCGTGAACGAGACCACCGGTAAGAGCTACCAGGCCCAGCCGTTCCCGCCGTTCGTGAAAGACATCATCGAGAAGGGCGGCCTGATCGCCGCCGTTCGCGAGAAGGTGGGGTCGTAAGTGACAACCCATCGCATCTGCCTGTTGCCGGGCGACGGCATCGGTCCTGAGATCACCGCCGAGGCGGTCAAGGTGCTCGACGCCGTCGGCGCCAAGCACGGAGTCGCTTTCACCTACGACGAGGCGCTGCTGGGCGGTGCCGCGATCGACGCGACCGGAACCGCGCTGCCCGACGAGACGCTCGATAAGGCGCACGCGGCGGATGCCGTGTTGCTCGCTGCCATCGGCGGTCCCAAGTGGGACACCACCGATCCGGCCAAGCCGCGCCCCGAGCAGGGGTTGCTCG
>CAYXQU010000045.1:0-10931 GCA_964467305.1 uncultured Eubacteriales bacterium | reverse complement strand
ATGTCGACGTGGAGGTCGACGTCGGAGCCGGACTGCCCTCGTTCTCGATCGTGGGCTTGGGCGACCTCGCCGTGCAAGAGGCACGCGAGCGTGTACGGGCGGCGATGCGTGCTTCTGGCTTCGAGCTGCCCAACGCTCGAATCGTGGTGAACCTCGCACCGGGGCCGCTTCGCAAGCACGGCACGGGGTTCGATCTGCCCATCGCCCTGGGACTGCTCGTGGCAACTCGTCAGCTGCCCGCCGGGCTGCTCGACGGGCTTCTCGTGGTGGGTGAGCTCTCCTTGGACGGGACCGTGCGTGGTGTACCCGGGATGCTTGCCTACGCGCTGCATGCGGCTTCGATGGGTTGCGGACTTCTCGGGCCTCGGGGCGCACAAGGCGTGGGTCTGGTAGCAGGACTTGAGTACCGGGGGCTCACGGTGCTCGCCCGGTTGGCCACCGGCCTGCCCGAGGCCGGAGGGCACCCGCAGCGCGTGCCCGTGACTGAGGCCGAAGACCCGGATTTCAGTGACGTGGCGGGCCAGGAGGCTGCCGTCAGGGCGCTGGTGATCGCGGCTGCAGGTGGTCACAACGTCTTGCTGATCGGACCTCCGGGCGGTGGTAAGACCATGCTCGCGAGACGGCTCCCTACGATACTGCCGCCGCTCACCGACCGCGAGCGACTTGAGACTGCGCTCGTCCACTCGGTGGCGGGGCTCAGCGATCGTTCGGCATCGTCTGGCGTCCGCCCTTTCAGAGCTCCACACCACACCGCCTCGATCGCAGGCCTTGTGGGAGGTGGCAGCCCCTGTAGGCCGGGTGAGGCGTCGCTGGCGCACAACGGTGTGCTGTTCCTGGATGAGATGCCCGAGTTCGGACCTGCGGCACTACAGAGTCTTCGGCAGCCGATGGAAGACGGTGCTATCACCATCGTTAGAGCCGATGGGCGACTACGGTTCCCGGCGTCGTTCGCTTTGGTGGGGGCGGCGAACCCTTGCCCCTGCGGGCACTTGGGCGACGAGCACACCCCCTGCACATGCACGCCCGCATCAGCAGACCGCTATCTCAAGCGCATCGGTGGGCCGCTGATGGACCGCCTCGATCTCTCGGTGCGCGTGGCGCGCCCGCGGCCAGAAGAGCTGTTGGGTGCCACGGGACAGACGACCTCGGCGCAGGCACGCAGCCTGGTGTCTGATGCCCGCAGGTTCAGGGAGTCCCACAAGACCGCGGTGGCATCCCAGCTGTCGGGACGGGACCTGCTTGCCGCATGCGACATGGATGCGGCGACACGGCACTTCCTTGAGAGCGCTGCCACTCGCGAGCACCTGTCCGGAAGAGCCATAACGCGACTGCTGCGCGTGTCGCGCACCATCGCCGATCTCGACGAGATCGATGCGGTAGGGGCCGAACACATCGCTGAGGCTCTGGGCTACCGCGGCTGGGGGCGACAGTGAGCTTTCCTGGCAACGCGCCCAGATTCGAGTTGCGACGCGGCGAGCACGGTTACCCCGCACAACTCGAAGAGATGGCCGACCCGCCTGCCGTGCTGTATGGCCTTGGTCAACCGGAGGCCCTCGCGCCCGGCCTGGCTGTCGTCGGTGCACGCAAGGCCACCCCTTATGGCCTGCAGGCTGCCACGCTGTTGGCCGGGTGGGCCGCCCGTGCGGGTTACCACGTGATCTCCGGCGGAGCTATAGGCTGCGATCAGGCCGCTCACAAGGCAGCGCTCGAAGCTGGAGGAGTGACCGTCGCTGTGATGGGGGGCGGCGCGGATGTGGTCTACCCCGGCGGCGCAGCACGGCTGCTTGAGGCCATCACGACCCGCGGTGCGGTGGTCTCGGAGCACCCGTGGGGGTCTCGGCCGCTGAGATGGACATTTCGCACACGCAACAGGATCATCGCGGGTCTGTCGGCCGCCGTTCTGGTGCTTGAGGCTGCGGTGGGTTCCGGTACCTTCTCCACCGCGGAATACGCGGCCGACGCCGGACGCGACGTGCTGTCGGTACCGGGGTCGATCTTCGCCCCGGAGTGTGTGGGGGCCAACAGGTTGATACGCCAGGGCGCAGCGGCCATCACCGAGCCCGACGATCTGAGGGTCGCACTCGAGCCGGTGCTGGGAGCGGCCATGGTGGCGGTTCCGGTGTCGGTAACGGCGGACAGTGATGGAGACGCACTGCTTGCGGCGGTGACGACCAATCCACAACGTCCTGACGATCTGGCAAGGGCACTGGGGATGGACATCGTGGCCGTTTCGCGGGTGCTGGGCATCCATGAAGCAAGCGGGAAGGTGGTGAGGTATCGGGACGGAAGGTACGGAAGGCGCGGCTGACGAGGCTACAATGGCAAGTCGGATCTACAACAGCGGACGAAGGACTCGGCCAGCGTGCAGCAAGCGACTGAATATGTGACGGTCATCGGGGGCGGTATCGCCGGCACTGAGGCCGCGTGGCAACTGGCCACACGGGGCGTTCCGGTGCGGCTGATCGAGATGCGACCGGGCACCATGACTCCGGCACACAGTGGGGGTGGCCTGGCCGAGCTCGTGTGCTCGAACTCCTTCAAGAGCGATGATGCAAACACCGCCGCGGGACTTCTGAAAAGCGAGCTCCGGTTGCTTGGCAGCGCCGTCATGGAGGTGGCATCTTCGGTCCGGGTGCCGGCGGGCGCGGCGCTCGCAGTGGATCGAGACCGGTTCTCAGAGGCGCTCACCGAGATGATCGAGCGGCACCCGCTCATCGATCTCATCCGCGAAGAAGCCACTGGGCTGCCGGAGGGTGATGTCGTGATCGCGACAGGTCCCCTGACGAGTCCCGGGATTGAAGACGCTCTTTCGGCCCTCGTGGGGGAGTCCCGACTCGCGTTCTACGATGCTGCCGCGCCGGTGATCGAGTCGCTCACTATCGATCGATCGGTCGTCTTCGCCGCATCGCGCTACGGCAAGGGGGAGGGGGCCGACTACCTCAATGCGCCCATGAACCGCGAGGAGTATGAGGCGTTTCACTCGGCGCTTGTGGACGCACAGCGGGTCCATGCCAAGGCGTTCGAGCGCAAAGAGCTCTTCGCGGCGTGCCAACCGGTGGAAGAGGTGGCACGGACGGGAGTCGATGCCCTGCGCTTCGGCGCACTGAAGCCCGTCGGTCTGACCGACCCGCGAACCGGCGACAGGCCCTGGGCGGTAGTTCAGCTCCGTGCCGAGAACGCTCACCTGAGCGCCTACAATATCGTCGGATTCCAGACCAATCTGACCTTCCCCGAGCAGAAGCGCGTCTTTCAGATGATTCCCGGATTGCGCAATGCGGAGTTCTTGCGCTACGGCGTCATGCACCGCAACACCTTCGTGGACGCCCCCAAGCTGCTCGACTCCACGCTGTCGCTG
Source organism: uncultured Eubacteriales bacterium (assembly GCA_964467305.1). Classification (GTDB taxonomy): domain Bacteria; phylum Actinomycetota; class Coriobacteriia; order Anaerosomatales; family PHET01; genus CAVPCY01. The sequence continues at coordinate 7,576 of CAYXQU010000045.1, read as the reverse complement.
CGATCACACCCGCGGGTGAGGCTCGCCGGCCAGCTCACGGGTACCGAGGGATACGCGGAGGCCGCGGCATCGGGTCTGCTCGCGGCACTCAACATCGTCGCCGCACGAACGGGCCAAGCTCCGGTCGTGCTGCCTCAAACGACCGCCCTGGGATCACTCATCGCATACGCGACGGATCCCGCCACCGAGAAGTACCAGCCCATGCACGTCAACTTCGGGATCATCCCGCCCCTGCCCCAGAGGGTGCGCGGGAAGCGCGAGCGCTACGCCGCTTACTCGCAGCGTGCGACCGAGGATCTGATCGCCTGGCTGGGTACTCGGCCCGATCTGAGCGCATCCGGAGGTTCGGATGAGTGAGGGCATGTCCGCCGAGGCGCTCGTTGACGCCTTCCTCGTGCATCTGACGGTGGAGCGGGGGCTGTCGCCCAACACCACGCGTGCCTACGCCGCCGATCTTGCGCGGTATCTGGAGTGGTGCGAGCGCCAGGGCCACGACCCGCGAAGCGTTGGGCACCGGCAGGTGCGCATGTACCTCGCGGAGCTCGACCAGGCACGCTACGCGCGGCGCACCATAAGCAGACGCTTCTCGGCGGTCCGCTCCTGGTACTCGTACCTCACCGATGAGGGCCACATCACCTCGAACCCGTCGGCCGTGCTGACAGCGCCCAAACCCCCGGCCCGGTTGCCTCGCTTGGTTCCCGCCGAGCAGCTCGAGGCGCTGCTGGAGGCACCGGACATCTCGACTCCCGAGGGCGTGAGAGACCAAGCGGTGCTTGAGCTGCTCTACGCCAGCGGACTCCGCGTGTCGGAACTCAGCGGACTGCGTCTCGCCGACCTCGACCTGGCGCAAGGTCAGGTGACCGTGACCGGCAAGGGCGACAAGCAGCGGATCGTACCGCTTCACCGCATCGCGAGCGATGCCATCCGGCGCTATCTCGCCGGCGCACGGCCCGGGCTCGCCAGAAAGGACTCTCCCGACTCGGTCTTCCTGTCGACGCGCGGTAATACACTGAGCACCGATGCGATCAGACGCTCGTTCAAGCGCTATGTGGCTTCTGTGGGTGGAGCGGACTCGCTCACCCCGCATTCGATGCGTCATACCTTCGCAACCCACCTGCTCGAGTCAGGTGCCGATCTTCGCACCGTACAAGAGCTGCTGGGCCATGTTGCCCTGTCAACGACCCAGATTTATACTCACGTGAGCATGAAGCGACTCCAAGACGTACATGGGCAGGCGCATCCGCGCGCCTGACGGCGAGCCTGATGCAGTAAGGGGCGACTGCATGAAGTCCGATTCCCGGACTGATCTACCCGCGCTGTGGGCGCGATACAAGGACGGCGAGGACTCTCAGGCTCGCGATGAGTTGATTCTGAACTTCTCGCCGCTCGTCAAATACGTGGCAGGCCGGCTCGCGTCCAGCCTGCCTCAGTCCGTCGATACCGCTGACCTCATCAGCTATGGGGTCTTCGGCCTTATTGACGCTATCGAGAAGTACGATCCCGCCCGGGCCATCAAGTTCGAGACCTATGCGATCGCCCGCATCAAGGGCGCGATCATCGATGAGCTGCGGGCGATGGACTGGGTGCCGCGATCGGTCCGGTCGCGTGGTCGCGAGATCGAGAACGCGTATGTCGCTCTCGAGAACAAGCTCAAGCGCGTGCCCAGTGACCAAGAGGTCGCCGATCACATGGGCGTGAGCCTCAAGGACTTCCAAGACATCCTCACCAAGCTCAGCTACACCTCGGTGGTCTCATTCGAGGAGTTGTGGGTGGGTGGCGATCGTGATGAGGGCCAAAGCGCGATAGGCTCGATCCGCGATGAGACTGCCGAGGATCCCGTCTCGATGTTCGAGAGCTCCGAGATGAAGGGTATTCTCGCATCGGCCATCGAGCGCCTGCCTGAGCGGGAGAAGACGGTCGTCGCCCTCTACTACTACGAGGGGCTCACTTTGAAGGAGATCGGTCAGGTTCTCGGCGTGACCGAGTCCCGCGTGAGCCAGCTTCACACGAAGGCCGTCTTGCGCCTGCGTGCGAAACTCCACGCCTCGCAGGTGCTTCACTAGAGACGTTCGGTCACGGGGTTCCCATCCCACTTCATCGAAGCTATACTGTCACGGCTCTACCACTACGCATGCCCGCGGACTTCGGCGCGAAGGTGCCACCTACATGGTGGTCGCAGCCGGGGGTTGAACCGGGCAGAGGAACAACCGAAAGGAAGGCTTTGCCATGCCCGTCGTCACCATGAAGAGTCTGCTCGAGGCCGGTGTCCATTTCGGCCACCAGACGCGCCGTTGGAACCCGAAGATGAAGCCGTTCATCTTCACCGAACGCAACGGCATCTACATCCTCGATCTGCAGCGCACCCTGCGCGAGCTCGAGCACTCGTACAAGTTCGCCCGCTCCGTTGGCACCCGCAACCAAAGCATCCTGTTCGTGGGCACCAAGAAGCAGGCCCAAGAGCCCATCATGTCCGAGGCCACGCGTGCCGGTCAGCCGTATGTGACCAATCGCTGGCTCGGCGGCATGCTCACGAACTTCGTCACCATGCGCGGCCGGGTCGCCCGCATGGTCGAGCTTGAGACCATGGAAGAGGATGGCCGCATGGCCGCCCTTCCCAAGAAGGAGCAGATCCTGCTTCGCAAGGAGCTCGGCAAGCTGCAGAACAACCTCAACGGCGTCCGCGACATGCGCGACCTGCCCGCGGCGCTGTTCGTCGTCGACACCAAGCGTGAGGACATCGCGATCAAGGAAGCTCGTCGCCTGAAGATCCCGATCATCGGTCTGGTCGATACCAACGCCGATCCCGATGAGGTCGATTACCTCATCCCGGCCAACGACGACGCGATCCGCTCGGTGGGTCTGATGTGCCGCGTGATCGCCGACGCGATCATCGACGGCCGTGGTGGCCAGGTCGAGGTCCCCGAGGTTGTCGCGACTGCTGCCGCTCCGGTCGTCGTCGAGGCAGCAGCGCCGGTCGAGGCCGCCGCTCCCGCCGAGACGCCCGCGCCTGAAGCCGAGTGCGTCGAGACTGAGTCGCCCGCAGCGGCGATCGCCGAGGCGGCTGACGCTGCGTCTGCGACCGAGGCTGCTCCGGCTGCCGAGTAACAACGAACCCCAACCGAGCGATCGGCCTGCAAGAAGGCCGGTCACCGAGAACCCACATCACACTTGGGAGGTACACCGATGGCTGAGATCACCGCCAGCATGGTCAAGGAGCTGCGTGAGTGCACCGGCGCCGGCATGATGGAGTGCAAGAAGGCTCTCACCGAGGCCGAAGGCGAGCTCGACGCTGCTGTAGACATCCTGCGCACCCGCGGGCTGGCTGCGCTTGCGAAGAAGGCTGGCCGTGCCACCAACGAGGGCACCATCGCTGCGTACGTATCCGATGACGGCAAGACCGGCGTGCTTGTCGAGGTCAACTGCGAGACCGACTTCGTTGGCCGCAACGCCGAGTTCACCGGATTCGTCGATTCGCTCGCCAACCTGATCGGCGCTACTGCCCCGGCAGACGTCGATGAGCTCAAGACGATCACCGTGATGGATCGTGACATCACCGTCGAGCAGCAGCTCGGCGAGATGGTCGGCAAGTTGGGCGAGAACATGGGTGTCGCACGCTTCGTGCGCGAAGAGGTCGATGGCACCGGCGCTGTGGCGACATACGTCCACGGCGGTGGCCGCATCGGCGTCATGGTGACCTATGCCTTCACCAGGCCCGAGACCGGCGCATCCGACACCTTCAAGGCGTTCGCCAAGGACCTCGCGATGCAGGTTGCCGCCGCGAGCCCCATGGTCGCTCGCCGCGACGATCTCTCGGCCGATGTCATCGAGCACGAGTTGTCCATCTACAAGGCGCAGGCCGCCGAGTCGGGCAAGCCTGAGGCCATCCAGGAGAAGATGGCTGTCGGTCGCCTCGAGAAGTTCTACAAGGAGGTCGCGCTTGTGGAGCAGCAGTTCGTCAAGAACATGGACATCACCGTCGACCAGTACACCAAGGAGACCGGCAAGGCCCTTGGCGATACCATCGATGTTGTTGGTTTCGTGCGCTTCAACCTTGGCGAGTGCGCTGCCGAGTAGTGCGTCTGACGCGCGTAGCGGTGTTTCGCAATCGTAACGACGGGCCGGCACCCAGTGCCGGCCCGTCTGCTGTATCCTGTTGGGCACACGCGGTGCCGTGCGTGAACGTCGTCATGTCGAGGGGAGCACATTCGTGGCCGAGGGTTACCGCTTCAAGCGCGTCTTGCTGAAACTGTCAGGTGAGGCGCTGATGGGGGAGACCGGTTACGGCATCGACCCCGCGGTTCTCGATTCGCTCTCTTCCCAGCTCAAGGTGGTATGTGAAGGCGGTACGGAGATCGCCATCGTCGTGGGCGGCGGCAACATCTTCCGGGGGCTCGCTGCGTCCTCCTCGGGAATGGATCGTGCGCAGGCTGACTACATGGGCATGCTCGCGACGGTCATGAACGCGCTGGCCCTGCAAGACGCCCTTGAGCGCCACGGCGTGTACACGCGGGTCATGAGTGCCATCGCGATGCAGGCGGTCGCTGAGCCCTACATCCGCCGCCGCGCCATCCGCCACATGGAGAAGGGCCGCGTGGTCATCTTCGCCGCAGGAACCGGCAACCCGTACTTCACCACCGACACCACTGCAGCACTCAGGGCACTCGAGATCGATGCAGACTGTGTGATGAAGGCGACCAAGGTCGACGGTGTGTACGATTCAGACCCCAAGCTCAATCCTGACGCCTGCCGCTTCGAGGAGCTCACCTACATCGAGGTGCTCAAGCGAGGCCTGCAGGTCATGGACAGCACGGCGATATCGCTGTGCATGGATAACAACCTGCCCATCCTCGTATTCAACATGGAAGTCGAGGGAAACATCGACCGCGCGCTCAAAGGTGAGCCCGTAGGCACGATCGTGAGAGGAGACGACCGATGACCGCCGAGATCATCAAGTCCGCACGGGAGCATATGGACAAGACGTACCAGGCTCTGCTGCACGAGTTCGCCGGAGTGCGCACGGGCCGGGCATCGACGTCGATCTTCGAGAAGGTCCACGTCGACGCTTACGGGTCATCGATGCCACTCAACCAGGTCGCCAACATCAAGGCACCCGAGCCCCAGACCATCCTTATCGAGCCATGGGACAAGTCGGTCATCGGCGCGATTGAGAAGGCCATCCAGAGTTCGGATCTGGGTCTCAACCCCAGCAACGATGGAATGGTCATCCGGGTTCCGTTCCCGCCTCTGACCGAGGAGCGCCGCAAGGAACTTGCAAAGCTCTGCCGCAACTACGCCGAGGAAGCTCGCGTCGCGGTACGCAACATCCGTCGTGATGCCAACCACAAGCTAGAGAAGCTGGGCAAGGACGGAGAGGTGTCCGAAGACGACACCCGCCGTGCAGAGGCTGAGGTCCAGAAACTCACCGACGGTCACGTCAAGGAGATCGACGAGGCGCTCAAGCGAAAAGAAGCCGAGATCATGGAGGTGTGAGGGCGTGAGCCCTGACGGTACTTCACGATCGAGGTTCTTCTCGGGAAAGCGCAGCCAGGCGCTTCTTGCCGACTTCGATGCAGCAAACACGCCCACACACGTCGCCGTCATCATGGACGGCAACGGTCGATGGGCACAGAAGCGCGGGTTGCCGCGCCTCGCCGGTCACGGCGCGGGCGCCAAAGCGGTCCGCGAACTCATCGCGGCCGCCATCGAGCTCGAGATCTCGTATCTGACCATCTACTCCTTCTCATCGGAGAACTGGAGCAGGCCCCAAGACGAGGTAAGCGGGCTGATGTCGCTCTTCGTCGAGGTGCTCGAGCGCGAGCTCGACAACCTCGTGCGCATGAACGTGCGTGTGCAGGTGATCGGTGACACCGGTGCGCTTCCTCCCGCGACGGCCCAGGCGTTCGAGCGCTGCGTGAGCCGAACTGAGCAGCTCACCGGCATGACGCTGGTGGTAGCGCTCAACTACGGCGCTCGCGCCGACCTCGTCGAAGCTGCCCGGTCCATCGCCACGCAGGTCGCATCGGGTGAGCTGGATCCCTCCTCGGTGAACGAGGCCGTCGTCTCGGCGAACCTCTCGACCGCCGGCATCCCCGATCCCGACCTCGTCATCCGCACCAGCGGCGAGATGCGTGACTCGAACTTCCTGTTGTGGGAGATCGCCTACAGCGAGCTGTGGGTCACCGCAACGCTGTGGCCTGACTTCCGCCGTGGAGACCTGCTGCGCGCTGTTGTCGACTACCAGCAGCGGGGCCGCCGGTTCGGGGGCGTCACGTGACCGAGATCCGTACCGAGGAACCAGCCGGCATCAAGCCCGCTTCGCTCATCAAGCGCGTCGTGACGGCAACGGCGTACGGAGTGGCGGTCATAGGCGCTCTGTGGCTGGGCCCGTTGGCGACAGGCATCGTCTTCGGCGTGATGGCGGCAGTCGCGGCATCCGAGTTCTACGCGATGCAGCGCCGCGAGTGCCGGCTGCCCAACGAGCTCTTCGGCGTCTTCGCTGCTGCGATCATGCCGGTGGCAGCTGCGTTGTGGGGCCTGCCCGGACTGCTCGCGGTGATCACCGCCCTTGTAGCCGCATCCCTGGTCTGGCATACCGCATTTCTGCAGGTCAAGACCGCCGATACCGCCGAGACGGTGTTCGGCGCCGTCTACACCGGCTTCCTCATGGCCTACCTCGTCTTGATCCGCGCCTACGAGGCCGGCCTGATCCTGTCGCTCGCCGTGGTGGTGAGTGTCTGGGTCAACGACGTGGGTGCCTACTTCGTGGGCTCACTGCTGGGTCGCCACAAGCTCGCTCCCAAGATCTCACCCAAGAAGTCGTGGGAGGGCTTCATCGCTGGCACCGTGGTCTGTGTTGCTGTGTGGGCGATCGTGCCGCTGGTCCCGGGTTCCGGTCTGCCCATGTGGCTCGCGCTTGTCACCGGTGTCGCGGTTGCTTTGGCGGCGGTAGTTGGCGACCTTGCCGAGTCGCGCATGAAGCGAGAAGCGGGCGTCAAGGACTCGGGCTCGTCGCTTCCCGGCCATGGCGGCTTTCTCGATCGTCTGGACTCGCTGATCTTGGTGTGCCTCGTCGCGTACTGGGTGCTGTGGTGGGGGGGCATCAGATGAGCGGCCGTTTGCGTGTCGCCATCCTGGGTTCGACCGGCTCCATAGGCACCCAGGCACTCGATGTCGTCTCCGCGCACCGCGACCGGCTCGAGGTCGTCGCACTGAGCGCGCACAGCAATGCGGAGCAGCTCGCATCTCAGGCTCGCGAGTTCGGCGTGGGGCTCGTGGCGCTCAGCGATGAGGCCGCGGCCGATCGTTTCGACGCAGCGGTTCAGCCCGGCGATCCCTTCTCGGCGGCATTGCGAGGCGCAGACGCGATCACCGAGCTCGCCTCAGGGCAGGGAGGTGCCGACCTCGTGCTCAACGCGCTGGTGGGTGCTGCCGGTCTGCGTGCCACCGTCGCGACTCTGACAGCAGGGCTGACGCTTGCGCTCGCCAACAAGGAGTCGCTCGTGGTGGGAGGCGAGCTCGTCATGGGCCTGGTGAGGCCTGGTAGGATGCTGCCGGTGGACTCAGAGCACTCGGCGAT
>CAYXQU010000044.1:0-10977 GCA_964467305.1 uncultured Eubacteriales bacterium | reverse complement strand
ATCCGCGAGGAGTGGCGGACGCTCTACGCCGAGGCGGCGCTGCCCGAGCAGGTGGCGACGTACTTCACCGTGCACTACGACTACAACAACCTCAGGTCCGTCGCGAAAGCCCGCTTGCTGGGCGCGCCGCTCGATGGCCTGCTCACCGGTCACGGCAGCGTGCCGGTCGAGCGCTTCACAGAAGAACTCGCGGCACTGCCCGGCGAGCTTGGCGAGTTGGCCGCCGTGCTGCCGGGTGCGACAGACGACGGGTCTTCCGAGACCCACGCCGAGTCGGGTGCGCAGCTGGTGCGACTCGACGACATGGTCGATGCGGCGATGTTCGCGAAGCTCCTTGAGCTCGCCAAGGCATCCCGCAGCGAGTTCCTGGTGCGCTACACGAAGCTTCGTATCGACCTCGCCAACGTGCGCACCGTGGTTCGTGGTGCGGTGGCGGGTCTCGACGCGCAACGCGTCACCGGCTCACTGCACGAGGGCGGCTCGATGGCCACCGCCGATATGGCCGCGCTTGCGGGAAGACCGGTGGCCGAGGTGATCGAGGCGCTTCGCAAGCGACCCGAGCTGCGCTCGCTTTCCGATGAGAACCTCGCCGATCCCGACGTGCTCGACATGGCGGTCGAGTCGCTCGCGCTCGACGCGATCACGCGTGGTCGGCGCGGGCCCATCGGCCCCGAGCCGGTCATCGCCTACGTTCTCGCGCGGCAGGTCGAGGTCGCGACGCTTCGCGTGCTGCTGCTGGGTAAGTTGGCCGGAAGCGATACCGAGACGCTGCGTGCACGCGTGCACGCGACGAAGGGATAGGGCGACGTGGCCGGGATCGCGATCGTGGGTGACGCGGTGAGCGTGGCGGGCTTCAGGCCGCTGGGCTTCGCGACGTTTCCCCTCGAGCACTCGGCGCAGGTGCGCGAGCTGTGGCCTCGGCTGGCAAGCGGGGAGTTCTCGGTGGTGTTCGTGACCGAGCCGGTCTACGAGGCGCTGGGTAAGCTGGTCCACGAGGTCGCCGACAAGCCCGTGCCCGCCCTGACGGTGATTCCCGGGATGGGAAGCGCCGGCGGAGTGGGTGGAGAGAAGATCGAACGCGCCATCGAGCGCGCGCTGGGAACAAAACTCACCTTCGGGGACGAGGAGCAGTAGCGAAGATGGAGCAAGGACACATCGTCAAAGTCGCCGGCCCGCTGGTGGTCGCTCAGGGCATCGCCGGAGCCAGGATGTTCGACCTGGTCAAGGTGGGCACCGAGGGGCTCATGGGCGAGATCATCGAGATGCGAGGCGACACCGCCTCGATCCAGGTGTACGAGGAGACAGAGGGCATTGGCCCGGGCGACCCGGTGATTCCCACCGGCGCACCGCTGTCGGTGGAGCTGGGTCCGGGCATGTTGGGAGCTGTCTACGACGGCGTGCAGCGTCCGCTCGACGCCCTTGAGGCTCTGGCGGGCTCGTTTCTCGCGCGTGGTATCGACGCCCCCGGACTCGACCGCGCGAAGGCGTGGGAGTTCCAGGCGACCGTCCAGCCCGGCACCACGGTCGGAGCTGGTGATGTCATAGGACTCGTGCAGGAGAACGCCGTCATCGAGCACCGCATCATGGTGCCGCCCGGCGTCTCGGGCACCATCGCCACCATCGCGAGCGGCGCCTACACCGTCGAGCAGCCGGTGGGCACGCTGACCACCGAGAACGGCGACACCGTCGATCTGCTCATGATGCAGAAGTGGCCGGTGCGCATCCCTCGTCCGTACGGCCGAAAGGTCGCGGCCACCGAGGCGCTCATCACGGGTACACGCGTCATCGACACGTTCTTCCCGCTGGTCAAGGGCGGCGCCGGGTGCATCCCGGGTCCGTTCGGCGCCGGCAAGACCGTCACCCAGCACCAGGTGGCCAAGTGGAGTAACGCGCAGATCGTCATCTTCATTGGCTGCGGTGAGCGCGGCAACGAGATGACCGACGTGCTCATGGAGTTCCCCGAGCTCGAGGATCCCTACTCCGGCGAGCCGCTCATGAAGCGCACCGTGCTCGTCGCCAACACCTCGAACATGCCGGTGGCAGCGCGAGAGGCGAGCGTCTACACGGGAATCACGATGGCCGAGTACTTCCGCGACATGGGCTATGAGGTCGTCTTGCAGGCAGACTCGACATCGCGCTGGGCCGAGGCGATGCGCGAGATCTCCGGACGCCTCGAGGAGATGCCGGGTGAAGAGGGCTACCCCGCCTATCTGGGAACCCGACTCGCGGCGTTCTACGAGCGCGCAGGGAAGGTCGAGTGTCTGGGCGAGGGGTTGCCGGCAGAGTCCGGCGCCTCGCAACCACAATCGGCGGCGAACCCTGCCGGCAACCCCTCGGCAGGCGCTGGGCGATTCGGATCTGTCTCGGTGATCGGGTCGGTGTCGCCTCCGGGAGGCGACCTCTCCGAGCCCGTGGTGCAGAACACGCTGCGCGTGGTGAAGGTCTTCTGGGCGCTGCAGGACACCCTCGCGTTCCAGCGGCACTTCCCGGCGATCGACTGGCTGACCAGCTACTCGCTGTTCCTCGACAAGGTGACCCCCATGTGGGACCGCGAGGTCTCGCCGCAGTTCCGTGGACGTCGCGACCGCGCGATGTCGATCCTGCAGCGCGAGAGCGAGCTGGCTGAGATCGTGCGACTGGTGGGTCTTGAGGCGCTCAGCCCCGAAGAGCAGATCCTCATGGAGACCGCGAAGTCGCTGCGAGAGGACTTCTTGCAGCAGAACGCGTTTCGTGACGACGACCAGTTCACCTCGCTCAAGCAGCAAGACTGCCTGCTCCACCTGATCTTGCACTTCCACGAGCGGGCGTTGCTCGCCCAGTCGCAAGGTGGCGCCCTCAAGGCGATCTTCGAGTCGCCGGTGCGCGAGGAGATCGCGCGCGCCAAGTACCTTACCGAGGAGTGCGCAGGCGAGTTCGAGCGCATGATGTCCGAGATCGACACACAGCTGGTAGGCGACATGCCCGTTCCGCCTCACTCGCACGAGCACGTGGAGGTGAGCGCGTAGCATGAGCCGCGAATACATGACCACACGCGATATCGTAGGACCGCTGCTGCTCGTCGAAGGCGTCGAAGGCGTCACCTACGGAGAGCTTGTCGACCTCGAGTTCCCCGATGGCACACGCTCGATGGGCAACGTCCTCGAGGTCAACCACGACCTCGCGCTGGTGCAGGCGTTCCAGGGCACGCGAGGCTCCAACCCGCGCGACACCAAGGTCCGCTTCTTGGGCCGCGGTCTTGAGCTGGGCGTCTCGAAAGACATGCTGGGCAGGGCGTTTGACGGCCTTGGGCGCCCGCGCGACGGCGGGCCGGAGATCATCCCCGAGAAGCGCGTGCCCATCTACGGACAGCCCATCAACCCGGTCTCGCGGGACTTCCCCGACGACTTCATCCAGACCGGCATCAGCTCGATCGACGGGCTCAACCCGCTCGTGCGTGGCCAGAAGCTGCCCATCTTCTCCGGGAGCGGCCTGCCGCACAACGAGCTTGCGGCGCAGATCGCGCGTCAGGCGGCGGTGCTCGAGCGTAGCGACGACCCCACCAAGGTGGGCGAGCCCATGGAAGGCGAGTTCGCCGTGGTCTTCGCCGCGATGGGCATCACCTTCGAAGACGCCGACTACTTCATGAGCGAGTTCCGCTCGACCTCGGCGATCGAGCGAGCGGTGCTGTTCTTGAACCTCGCCGATGACCCCGCCGTCGAGCGCATCGCGACGCCACGCATGGCTCTCACCGCAGCCGAGTACCTCGCATTCGAATGCGACATGCACGTGCTGGTCATCTACACCGACATGACCTACTACTGCGAGGCGCTACGTGAGGTCTCGGCCGCACGCAAAGAGGTTCCGGGTCGCCGTGGCTACCCCGGCTACCTCTACACCGACCTCGCGTCGATGTACGAACGCGCCGGGCGCGTGAAGGGCAAGGTGGGCTCGATCACGCAGGTGCCCATCCTGTCGATGCCCGACGACGACAAGACGCACCCCATCCCCGACCTCACGGGCTACATCACCGAGGGCCAGATCATCCTCGACCGCAACCTGCATCGCTCCGGTGTCTATCCGCCGGTCGCCGTTCTGCCGTCGCTGTCGCGTCTCAAGCAGAAGGGCATCGGCCCGGGCAAGACGCGCGAGGACCACGCGGACCTGTCGAACCAGCTGTTCGGTGCCTACGCTCGCGGTATCCAGGCCAAGGAACTCGCGGTCATCTTGGGAGAGGCGGCGCTGTCCGACACCGACCAGGCCTACGTGCGCTTCGCCGACTCGTTCGAGCGCCTCTTCATCCAGCAGGGCAAGACCGAGGACCGCAGCGTCGAGGAGACGCTGGCACTTGGCTGGGAACTGCTGGCGCTTCTGCCGCGCACCGAGCTCAAGCGCATCAAAGACGAGTTCGTGGAGCGCTACCTGCCGGAACTGCAGCGCGAGTACCACCCCGGCGAGGACGATGTGAACATGACGCCCGGCATGCCGGCCGGCCGAGATGACAGCGGCGGCGGTCTGGTGGGAGTCCGCAAGTGACGTTCGCGCTCATCGCGATAGCCGCGCTACTGTGCGTGGCACTTGGCGTCCAGGTCTACTACGCCCGGGCGTATGCGGCTCATGCCACCCGCGCCGTCAAGATCGTGTGGGGCGTGAACATGGGGCTGCTCGTCGTGCTGATCGTTGGCGTGGTGGCCTACGCGGTTGTGGGGGTGGGCTGACGTGGCGAACCTGCGCGTGAACCCCAACCGAATGGAGCTGCTGAAGCTCAGGCGTCGCGCCGAGACAGCCAAGCGCGGGCACAAGTTGCTCAAAGACAAGCTCGATGAGCTGCTCAAGGAGTTCATGGCCCGCATCAGCGCCAACCGGCGGCTGCGTGCCGACGTCGAGGCCGAGCTGTTCGCGGGCTATGGCAGGCTCGCTCTTGCTCGAGCCGAGGCCGGCTCTCCGGTCATCGCCCAAGCTCTGCTCGCCGGCGAGCCCCAAGACCTCGTCTCGGCCACCGAGAAGAACGTGATGAGCGTGCGCGTACCGGTGTTCTCGGTGGGGGAGATCAGCACATCCGAGGGCAGCTACTCGCTGGCGACCACACCGGCGGTCCTCGATGGCGCGCTGAACCAGCTGAGTGCGGTGGCGGCGCGCCTGGTCGAGCTGGCCGAGCGCGAGAAGGCCATCGAACTGCTCGCGGCAGAGATCGAGACCACGCGCAGGCGGGTCAACGCGTTGGAGTACGTCTTGATCCCACAGCTCGAGTCGACCATCCGGGAGATCCGGATGAAGCTCGAGGAGTCCGAGCGCTCAGAGCGCACGCGCCTCATGAAGGTCAAGGAGATGCTTGCAGATCAGTGACGCCGCCCGCGTCACCTGTGCAGCACCGCGCGTTTCCATGATCTTCCGGTTTCCCCTTGGCAAATGGGATAGTCGTGGTAGCATACCGTCTTACGCCGTCCCGTTCTTGCCGCGTCACCCCGTGTGATGACGCCCACACCACGCAGGGGCTGCGACCGCTTTGTGGTAAGAACCTGATGGGCTCACTCGGGGGAGTAGCCTTTGGTTGAATGAAGGGGGAATCTGCTGTGCCGAGCAAGCTACCGAAGGACGCCGTCCAAGGGGGCGCGGGGGTACCGGCGAGTCGCGGTCCGTTCGACGCGGTGGTCGTGGGAGCTTCGTTCGGAGGGCCGCGAGCCATAGAGCAGATCGTCTCGAAGCTCCCCGATGACTTTCCCCTGCCGATCGTCGTGTGCCAGCACATCTCCGAGGGCATGACCGGTGTCTGGAGCGAGCGTCTCGCGAGCACCTGCCCGCTGCAGGTGTGCGAGGCGGCCGATGGCTCAGCGCTTCGGCCCGGCACGGTGTACATCGCACCCACGGGCAACGAGGCGGTCCTGAAGAACAGCCGGGCGGGTCTGCGGCTCTCGCTGCAAGCTGCGAGTCCGGACGCCCTCCACGCCCCGTCGATCGATGGACTGTTCGCCTCGGCAGCTCAGGAGCTGGGTTGCCGCACGCTCGCGGTGCTTCTCACCGGTATGGGCCGCGACGGTGCCGAGGGGATGCTGGGTGTCCGCATGGCCGGCGGCTACACGATCGCCGAGTCTGTCGCGACCGCCGATTCGCACAGCATGCCGGGCGCGGCCGTCGATCTGGGCGGGGTTGTCGAGGAGTTGCCCCGCACCCGTATCGCCTCGCGGCTGGCAGAACTCGCAGCGATCGGTCGCTAGCGCGTCTGCCCGGTGAAGTTGAACCGCTCGAGCAGCACGCCCGGCACGAGCGACGCCCCGTCCTCGGTGCCCACGAACTTGCGTTCCTTCGTGGCGCCGGCGCAGTAGTCCAGCGCTTCGACGGCGCTTTGCGTGAAGCGCAGGTTCTTGAGCGGGGAGGTGAGCTCGCCGTTCTCAATCAGGAACGTGCCGTCGCGCGTCATCCCCGTGAGCAGCACCGGCACCTGGTCTTCGATGTTGACGTAGTGGAAGCGCGTCACGTAGATGCCGCGTTCGACTCTGCCTATGAGTTCAGCCATGGTCGCGTCGCCCGGCATCATCTCGATGTTGAGCGGCATGGGGCCCCATGCGTTGGGCGCTGGAAGCGCGTGACCGGTGTTTCGCCACCCGATCTTGCCCGACCAGTACGAGTCCGTGACCGGCATCTGGGCGACGCCGTACTCGATCATGGGCACGCGCTGTTTGGGGAACCCCTCGTAGTCGAAGGTCAGCCCCAGCGCGTGATCCGATATCGCGTCGTCGAAGATGCTCACCTCGGTGCTCATCACCTGGCCTTCAAGCATGTTGCTCATGAACGAGCGGCCCTCCTCATACGCCTTTGCCGAGAGACCCGTGAAGCCCAGGAAGTCCATGAGGTCGGCGACGGCGTCGGGCGCGAGTACCACCTGGTAGACCCCGGGGTCGATGTCGATGGGGTTCGCTGAGCGGACCGCGAGATCGGCCGCTTCAGAACCCAATGCCTGCGGATCCATGCCGGTCTGGTCGCGGCCCAGGTAGCTCGCCCAGCCGCTGCCGGTCTCACCCATCGACAGCACGGTGGCCTGCACGCCGGTGACCGGCATCCCCACGTCGATCCCCAGCGAGTTGGCGACAGCGACGGTCTGCTGGCCCACGCGCACCTTGCCCGCGGCGGTCAGGCCGCGCGAGCTCGACTCCTCGACGATGCGGGCGACCGCTTCGGCCCGCGCAGTGGCGTCGAAGTCTCGAGCTGCCTGCGTCGCGCGCTCCTTGTCGAGCACGGGTTGCGGCTCGGGCAGACCGGGGAACGCGGGGTCTTCGGGTGCGATTCGCGCCGCAGCGACCGCGGCCTCGCAGCACGCAGCCAGCGACGCGTCATCGAGCCGGTTCGTGGAAGCCACGCCAATGCGCTTGCCCAGCACCGCGCGCACGTTGACCAGCGCGTTTTCCTCGGCGACGTTTTGGTTGATGCGGTTGTTGGCGAAACGGGTGAGCGCGGTGTTCTCGGCGACCACGAGCGCCTCGGCCTGATCGGCGGTGGTGAGCGCCACCACCTTGCGCGCCAGTTCGCGTGCCTGGGTCGCGTCGATCATCGTCCCACCCCCACCTGGACGCCTCTGAAGCGGGCTGGTGCGGCGCCGTGTGCGACGTGTGCGACTTGCATGGGCTCTCCCTTGCCGCAGTTGGGCAGTCCCCAGACCTGCCAGTGGTCTTTCGAGCACACCGCATCGCACGACGCCCAGAACTGCGGCGTGATGCCGGTGTAGTTGGGCATCTTCACCATCTTGCCCAGCGTGCCGCCGGTGATCTCCCAGCCCACCTCGCATCCGAACTGGAAGTTGAGACGCTTGTCATCGATCGACCAGGAGTTGTTCGTCTCCACGTAAAGACCCTCGCCGGTGTCGGCGACCAGGTCATCGAAGCCCCACGTGCCCGGTTCGAGCGAGACAGTGGTCATGCGCACGAGCGGCATGCGGTTCCAGCCGTCGGCGCGCATGCACGCGTTGCTGGTGCGCCCTATCGCAGGCGCGGTCTCCCGAGACGTGAGCAGGCCCGTGAGGATGCCGCCGGTCACGATCGCATCGCGCTGAGCAGCAACACCCTCGTCGTCCCAGCCGAAGCTGCCAAGCGACCCGGCGATCGTGGAGTCTGCCGTGACGTTGACGTGCTGGGAGCCGTAGACAAGCGATCCCGCGTCGCCCACGCCCACCCAGCTCGTGCCGGCGAACGCGGCCTCTTCGCCCAGCACGCGGTCGAGCTCGGTGGGGTGGCCAATGGATTCGTGTACCTGTAGCGCCATCTGGCTGCCGTCGATGATCAGGTCGACCACCGCGCTGTCGCACTCCGGTGCGGTGAGCAGCTCGGCGGCTTGCCCGGCGACGCGTGGGGCGTTGCCCACCAGGTCGAGGCACTCGACATACTCCCAGCCGGCCTGTTCCCAGCCGCCTCCATGACTGTTGGGGTACGAGCGCGACACGACCTCGCCGTCTTTGACCGCGTAGGCGACGATGCCCGCGCCGGTCTCATGGAAGCTCTGCTCGGTGAACGCGCCTTCCGAGGAGCCGAACCACTTGCGTTCGCGGTAGCAGCCGCAGTGCGCTTTGGTGAGCGTGACCGCCGGCTCTGCACGCATGAGCGCATCGGCAGCGGTGAGCAGCGCGAGCTTGTCTTCCAGCGCTACCGAGAAGGGATCGATGCCGCATGGCCCGCTCCAGGTGCCGCGGGCGGGCTCGACCGGAGCAAGTGAGACGGGCGTGCCGCTCACGAGTGCAGAGGCCTTGGCGATCGCGACCGCCTGGACCGCGACCTTCTGCGCGTTGGCGGTTGTGACCTCGCGAGACGAGGCGAAGCCCCAGGCGCCGTCGCACAGGACACGCACGCCCATACCAAAGCTGTCGGATCGCTCGACCGCTTCTACCGTGCCAGAGGCGATCTGTATCTCCTCGCGCGACGAGTCGACCACGCGCGCATCCGCGTAACCAGCACCCGCAAGGAGGGCGGCTTCGAGCGCCGCCTCGATGATCTCTCTCACGTACCCCCCAATTCTACGGTGCGGCCCACATCAAGCGACGAGGACACACCCAGGTCACGACGTTCAGACTCCGGAAATCGCAGTACGCGCGGGTGGAGCAGCGGAAGGGCCGCTTAGCGCGCGACCGACTTCAACGCCGCGGCCGTGCTCTTGACGGCGTTCTTGGGCTCGCCCACGCGAGTGGTCCATGCGTAGCGGCGTGCACCGGCGAAGTCACTGCGGCCGGACAGCTTCGAGATCTTGATGAAGTCGCCCGTGCGCGGCGCGTGGATGTAGTAGCCGCCGCCCACGTAGATGCCCACGTGGTGGATGGGGGATCCGAAGAAGACCGCGTCTCCCGGCTGCAGCTGCGAAGCGGTGACCTTCTCACCCAGACGGAACTGCGAACCCGAGTAATGCGGCAGGTTCACGCCGTGCTGGCGGAAGACATAGAGCACCAGGCCGGAGCAGTCGAAGCCCGAGGTGGTCTCGCCACCCCACAGGTAGGGGATACCGTGGTACGCGAGTGCGGTCTCAACCGGGCCACCCGGCTCGACGACGATGCCCTTGGCGTTGGCTCCCGAGAGGACCTCGGCGAAGATGGCTGAGTCCTCGGTCGCGCGGCGCGCGGCTTCTTCCTCGAGCAGCTCACGGATGTCGTCTTCTGCTTCGGAGAGCAGATCTTGGCGCTCTTGGATGCGCAGCAGGACCTCGATCTGGCGGGCCTCGAGCTCGAACTCGAGAGACTCGGCGACCGCCTCGGTGTTCTTGAGGTCGTCGACCTGGCGCTCGAGCTGTTCCTTCTGAGCTTCGAGCGAGGCCGCGATGTCGGCGTCACGAACGCCGATGGTGTTGAGGAACTTGACGCGAGACATCAGGTCCGAGACGGACTTGGCGTCAAGCAGGATCTCGATGGTGGCAAGCGAGCCGTCGCGATACATTGAGCTCGCGCGCTGTCCCAGGATGTCGGCCTGCATGTCGTAGGCGGCCTGAGCGTTCTCGAGATCGCCCTGGACCGTCACGACACGCTGCTTCATCTCAGCCAGGCGGTCGACCGATGCGTTGTACTGCTCGGAAGCGACCTCAAGCTCGCGGTCGAGCTCGGTGAGCTGTGCTTTGAACTCGTCGACGCGGGCCTGCTTGGCGGCCAGCTCTGCGCGGAACTGCTCGGTCTGAGCGTCGGTGTTGACGTCGATCTCAGAACGCGTGGTGGCAGGGGTGCGCGTGGTCGATTTCTTGGTGGTGGACTTGGTGTCCGGACTCGTGGTTGAGGTGCTTGCCGTGGAGGCCGGCGCGGCGAAGACGGGCGTAGCACTCAGAAGCGCTGCTACCACCGCGAGCGCTCCGATCCTGCGCAATGTGTGCGCTACAGATCCTGTGACCACGTGCCTGCCTTCCATGCCGGGTGAACCAGTCCCTCTGACCTGTGCAATCAAGCCTTACCCCAGGCAGAATGCAAAGACTAGTCCAGCAGTAAATTCTACACCGAATCGCTACGATTCGCGACTTGACGCGTGTATGCGTTCGGCATCCCTGTATATGCAAACCCAATGCCGAGATACCCCCACGCGCGGTTCGCGCCTGAGGGTGATCCTTGGCTGGCGACGGGTGGCTCAGTCGTCCTGCGGCTTGGGCGCGGGCTCGTCATCCGGAATAGGCCATGGCTTCGGGCGCGGCCGAGGCCTCTCGATGGTGGGGATGACGATCCAGCCGCAGGACGTGAGCGATGTGCGTGAAGTGTTCATGAAGTGACCCTAGCGCGGGCACCTTACCCAAACCTTACCCAGGTCTGAGCCCAGACGCTGGTTGTGGGCACGGGTGGCATGGCGCTTGAGGAGTTTCTTGCGAACGAGTAGGTACCGGCGTAGGCTCGCTGCGCCTGGCAGTTGGCCTCTGTGCGACGTGGCGGCGGGGACAGCGGGGTTGCGGGGCCGTGAATCGTGTTGTAACCTATCGTTCCGCTTTCGGGCGGGAAGTGAATAGTGCGGGGTGGAGCAGTCTGGTAGCTCGTCGGGCTCATAACCCGAAGGTCACAGG
>CAYXQU010000043.1:0-11012 GCA_964467305.1 uncultured Eubacteriales bacterium | reverse complement strand
GGGCGCACTCGACCCCGGCGAATGGGAGAAGATGCGGCGGCACCCGGTCGCCGGGGCGGAGATGATCGCATCGATGTCCGGCGTGGACCCCGGGGCCGTGGTGGCGATTGCGGAGCACCATGTCAGGTACGACGGGGGAGGATACCCCCAGCGCTCGACCACGCGTCGGCCGCACATCGTGAGCCGGATCGTCTCGGTGGCCGACTGCTACGACGCCATGACTTCTCGGCGGTCGTACTCTGCCGCGCGTCTGCCCGATGAGGCCATGGCGCTCCTCGTCAAGAACGCGGGCTCGGCACTGGATCCTGCACTCGTGCGCCTGTTCGTGATGCTCATGGGCGTCTATCCGCCGCGTTCGATCGTGAGGCTGAGCGGTGGCGAGGTCGCCATCGTCATGCGGTCGAATCCCGAGGAGATCTACCGGCCGCTCGTCCGTATCGTGGCGGGTCCCACCGGCGAGCTCATCCAGCCCACGGACATCGATCTTGCCGAGCAGCGTGAGCTGTCGGTCAAGTCGTGCTTGGATCCGAACAACGTTAACATCGACATCGAGGCCTTCGTCACCTGACGCTTCCCGAGGGAGCCACATGAATCGGCAGAGCCGAACCAGCGTGCCCGCAAAGCCCATCTTGTTCGTTGTGGGCGCGTTCGTCGTGGTGCAGCTCGCTCAATGGGGCGTACGGCTGTGGACCGACTACCTGTGGTATCTCGACCTCGGTCAGCAGTCGGTGTTCACCACCCGGCTCGTCTCAGAGATCGCCGTGGGCGCGGTCTTCTCGGTGGCGGCGTTCGTGGTGCTCTACGCGAACCTCAAGGCCGCACATGCCATGTCACCGAAGGTCCAACCGGTGGGTCTGCCGCAGGGCACTCCCGCGCAAGTCGAGTTCGTCGTGGAGCGCATCCGCGACGGGGTCAGCCCGGTTCTCAGCCGCGTGATCCCGTGGCTCGCCGGCGCACTCGCGCTCGCGAACGGGGCCGGCATGGCTTCGCAGTGGGAGGCCTACCGGCTGTGGATCGCGCGCATCCCGTTCGGAAAGACCGACCCGCAGTTCGGTGCCGACGTGGCGTTCTACGTCTTCACGCTGCCGGTGGCCGAGAGCCTGCTCGAGTGGGCGACCGGCCTGCTGCTGCTCGCGTTGATACTCACTGCGGTGCTGTACCTGCTGACCGGCGGAATCCGGCCGTGGGAGAAGTGGCGGGGCTTCGCGCCGCACGTCAAGGCGCATCTGTCCGTACTCGCCGCACTCATCGTGGCCTCTCGGGCCTTCGGCTACTGGATCGACATCTACAACCTCAACTTCTCGCCGCGTGGGCAGGTGACAGGAGCCTCGTACACGGACGTGACCGCTCAGCTCCCGGCGTACCGCATCCTCATCGTGATCTCGCTGGTCACGGCAGCAGTGCTGCTGCTCAACATCCGCTATCGGGGATGGCGGCTGCCCGCGATCGCGTTGGGCGTCTGGGTCGCCGCAGCGATCGTGCTTGGCGGCGTCTGGCCTGCAGTGGTCCAGCGCTTCGTGGTTTCTCCCAACGAGGCGTCCCGAGAAGCCCCCTACATCGAGCGCAACATCGCGATGACGCGAGAGGCGTTCGGGATCGCCGATGTCAAAGGACGAGAGTTCGCCGCCGCCGAGGACCTCAGCGCCCAAGAGGTCGTCGACAACGAGGTCACCCTGTCAAACGTCCGGCTCTGGGACCCGGAGATCGTCAAGCAGAGCTTCGGTCAGCTGCAGACCATCAGGCCCTACTACGAGTTCTCGGACGTGGATGTCGATCGCTACATGATCGAGGGAAGCGTCAGGCAGGTGCTAGTCTCCGCGCGCGAGATGAACTCGTCGCTGTTGGCCGAGCAGGCGCAGACCTGGGTCAACCGGCACCTTGTCTACACCCACGGCTCAGGCGTGGTTGTGGCGCCCTCGAACGAGTACGACACGCGGGGTCTGCCGCGCTTCGTGGTGGGGGACATCCCGCCACGGGTCTCGAGCACGGTTGCATCGAGCTCGCCGGACCTTGAGATCACCCAGCCGCGTATCTATTTCGGTGAGAGTACGACCGACTACGTGGTTGTCGACACCGGGCGTCCGGAGTTCGACTTCCCCCAGGGCGACGAGAACGCGTTCTACACCTACGAGTACGACGGCGGAATCCCGGTGGGCGGGTTCATCAGGCGGTTGGCATTGGCGATCCGGCTGGGCTCGAGCCAGGTGCTGTTCTCGGAGTACATCACGCCACGGAGCCGAGTGCTCATGCACCGCGAGGTCACCGACAGACTTGAGCGGCTGGCGCCCTGGCTCGTCTACGAGGACGACCCGTACCCCGCCATCGTCGATGGCGGCATCGTGTGGATCGTGGACGCATACACGGTGTCGAGCCGCTACCCGTACTCCCAGCGGGTCGATGGGGGCACCAACTACATCCGCAACTCGGTCAAGTGCACGGTGGATGCCTTCACCGGTGAGATCACGTTCTATGCGTTCGACGAAGCGGATCCCGTGCTCGCCTCGTGGCGCAATGTGTTCCCGACCCTGGTGACCGAAGGCGATCGTATGCCCCAGCAGGTCAGAGGGCACCTTCGCTTCCCGCAAGGGCTCTTCTCGGCCCAGGCCGAGGTCTACCGGACGTACCACATGACGAACCCCACCACGTTCTACAACAAAGAGGACCAGTGGGAGCTTCCCGGACAGCGCCAGGGGACCCCTATGGAGCCCTTCTTCGTGCTGCTGCAGTTGCCGGGTACCTCTGATCAGCACTTCTACCTCATGCAGCCGTACACTCCGCGCAACCGCGACAACATGATCGGCTGGATGGCGGCGTCGAGCGATCCGGTCAACTACGGCGAACGCACCGTCTACCAGTTCCCCAAGGAGCGCGTGATCTTCGGCCCCGAGCAGGTGAGCGCGCGCATCAAACAGGACTCCGTCATCTCGCCGCAGATCTCGTTGTGGAGCCAGCGCGGCAGCAACGTGCTGTTTGGCAAGATGCAGGTCATTCCCATCAACGATGCGATCGTCTTCATCCAGCCGCTGTTCTTGCAAGCCGAGCAGACCGCCATCCCAGAGCTGACGCGCGTCATCGTCGCGTATTCGGACAAAGTGGCCATGGAGAGCACCCTGGAGGCTGCGCTCATCAAGGTGTTCGGAGACAGGCCGGCCGAACAGACGGGGACAGACGGCGAGCCCACCCAGGAGCAGGCCGCCACCGCTCAAGATGCCGACCGCTTGTACCGCGAGGCGGTGGAGGCCCAGAAGCAGGGCGACTGGGCGACGTACGGCGAGCGTATCGAGGAGCTGGGGCGGGTGCTGGGCGAGCTTGCCGGCACCGACACCACCTCGACACCGTAGCACGCCGGGCAGCAGGCCCTCCGAGGGGCACGCCCGGCACCGTTGTTTATCGGTTTGGCAACATCTCTGCTATACTGGCTGCACACAGAAGAGCAATCGACGCGACACCCGCTCGTTCGGCCGGCAGACTGACCGGTACGGCCGAGGGACCTGCGAAGCGGGATGTCGGGAGATGACAAACCGGTCGGATCGGCGATGAGGGCCGCCAGCTTGAGTCACGGCGGCACAGAGCGACCGAATTGCAGACAGACAGGTCCAAATCGAAACGCATAGCGCTTCTTTCGGCACCGACGACAGCTCCTATCAGCTGGTCAGGATGCCGGACGCGAGGCAGCTATCCGCTCCCTACTCCACAGTTGCTGCTTGGGTACCCCTGTGCCCCTTCGCGTCCTTGGCTGTCGTCAAGAACTGTCCCCTGACGCGGAGGAACCATTTGAGTTCGCGCACCAACAACAAACGAGTACACCCGGCCTTGTCCGCGGTGGCGGCCATCATCACCGCCGTCGCGGTCGTGGCGACGGGACTCACCGCTTTCCCGCCGGCCACTGCGTTGGCCGCCCGTCCCCAAGCCGTGGTGCTCGGGGTCGATGAGGCCACCGCTGTGGTGATCGGCCCGGAGGTCTCCATAGGCGAGAAGTTCGAGGTCGTCACCGAGACCGTCGAGACCACCACGCATCCGCGCCTGATGCTGCCGGTCAAGAAGCGCAAGGCCAAAGTCGCCAAGAAGACCGAGCCGAAGCCCGCAGTCTCGCGCGTGAAGTCCCACGAAGGCCCTGCCAAGCGGCCTGCGAAGAAGTCCTCGGAGAAGGCGTCGAAGAAGGCGTCGAAGAAGGCGAAGTCGTCGTCCGGGTGGAAGAAGGCCAAGGCCTCGTGGTACGGACCCGGTCTCTACGGAAACGGCATGGCCGGTGGCGGCAAGCTCAAGAAGAACAGCATGGTGGTCGCGCATCGCTCGCTACCTTTTGGCACCAAGATCAAGATCAAGTACAAGGGCAAGACGGTGACCGCCGTGGTCAAGGACCGCGGGCCATTCATCAAGGGCCGGATCTTCGACTTGGGCCCCGGAACCGCCAAAGCGCTTGGCTTCAGCGGCGTGGGGACCATCAAGTACAAGATCGTCCGCTAGCCCGGATTCATCGCAGCATCTCTCCGACGCCGCCCTCCCCAGGGGCGGCGTCGCGTGATTTCGGGGCCTCTTCACGCGAGCAAGGTCGTCGGTGGGTGGCCGGGTTGGGGTACCTTAGATTCGTGAGTCTCCAAAGCGACGCCGACGCAGGGGGAACCTGTCACCATGACCGAAGAGCAGAACAGCTCGGCCGAGCAACCCCAACCATCGCCTCCGCCGCGCCCGTCGATCGCCGACGCGATAGCCGATCTCGTCCAGATGTTCGTGGACTACGTGCGGCAAGAGACCGAAGGCATCATGCACGACAAGGTGGTCGTGCCCACCCAGAAGGCCGGGCAGGTGGTGGCGTTCGCGCTTGCCGCTGCGATGGTGCTGTTCCTTGGGGTGGCATACCTGTCGGTGTCCGCGATGATGCTGCTCGCGCATTTCGTGGGCTGGATCGCGGCGCTCGCCATCATAGGCGCGGTGCTGGTGATAGTCGCAGGCGGTCTCACCTACGCGAAGATGAGGAGCATGCAGTGACCGCTCAGAACCCGGTGCCCGGCTCCGAGGAGCCCAAGATCACCATCGACGACATCAAGCATCGTGCGGAGGTCATCACCGACATGGCGGTGACCGACGCCAAGGAAGCCGTCGCGGCGGTCGCCGGTACCGATGCGGCCAAGAAGGTCATGATCGCCGTGGGAGTCGTGCTCGCGGTAGCGTCGGTCGCCTACTTCATGGGGTCGCGGGCTGCGCGAGCGCGCATCGACGACATCTACTAGCGCGGAACATGGCGCCGTGCTGGCTGTCGAGTCCATCGAAGTGGGCGCGAAGCGGATCCAGGCACGCATCCGGGTCGATGCGCCGGGCGCGCTGACCACACGCGCATGGCCGGGGATGGCCCAGCGGCTGTGGGCGCTTCTTCCCGGTCTGGAGCGGCACTCGTGCGACAACGACACGGGGGCGAGCTTCAGACAGGAGCTCGCCGACACCGAACTCGCCCACTGCGTCGAGCATGTCGCGGCGGAACTCATGGCGCTCTCGGGCTCGCCACGCACGCTTCGCGCCGAGACCAGCTGGGACTTCGAGGCCGACGGTCACGGTGTCTACCGCGTGACGTTCGACTACGACGACGATCTCGCCGCCCTTGGCGCGCTCAAGGAGGCGGTGGTGCTCGTCGAGTGGGCTGCGAGCCCTTCCGGCGACGCCCCGGATGCCGAGAAGATCGCCAGCCGCCTGCGCCGGCTTCGTTTGACCGGCTCGTGAGGGCGGTGCTAAGGTTGCCGCCAACACTTCAGGGCAGCTCGCACGCGATGCTGCGCGAAGACTGAACATCGAAGCACCACAGACGTGAGGGAAGAGGGCGCATGCCGTCCAGCCACCCCTCCGAAGTCTTCCGCCAGTCCGGCAGCTATGCTGTCGGGGGAAGCGGGTCGGTCCCGGACCGGTATACCGGGGAATGAGGTTCGAGGCGACGGCTGTCCCCGGTCGCGTGCTCGGACGAAGATAGGTGGTACCGCGATGCCCCCTCGCCCTATCAGGCCGAGGGGGCTTTTTGTGTTCTGCGGGCGAATCGGCCCGCGGTGGGGTAGGTGAGACACATGGGTACTGCCAGAGTGGTCTTCGACAGGTGGAGCGACCGGTACGCCGGCCGCCTGTCGAACGTGCGGTCGAGCGCGGTGCGAGACCTGTTCGCAGCGGCCAGCCGACCGGACATGATCTCGTTCTCGGGCGGCATGCCCGAAGTCAGCCGCGTGCCCGCACAAGCAGTCGCACAGGCGGCCCACGACGCGATCATGCACGAGGGAATCACCGCGCTCCAGTACGGATCCAGCAACGGCCGCCCGCAGACGCGATCGCTGATCGTCGAGCTGATGGCCGAGAACGGCGTGCGCGTGAGCGCCGACGATATCATCGTGACGGCCGGCGCGCAGCAGGCGCTCGACCTGCTCGCCAAGACGTTCCTCGACCCGGGCGACGTGGTGATCGCCGAAGGCCCCACCTATGTGGGCGCGCTGCAGGCCTTCTCAGCATACGAGCCCGACATCAGGTGCGTACCTCTCGACGAGCACGGCATGCGCATGGATCTGCTCGAGGCCGAACTCAAGCGCGTGGGCCCGCAAGGCGCGAAGTTCATCTACACCATCCCGAACTTCCAGAATCCCGGCGGCGTCACCATGAGCGCCGAGCGCCGGCGGCGGCTGCTCGAGCTGTCGCGCGAGTACGACATCCCGGTGGTCGAAGACGACCCCTACGGGCGCCTGCGTTTCGAGGGCGGCCACGTGAAGCCGTTGCGCGCGCTCGACGACGAGGTCATCTACCTGGGCACATTCAGCAAGATATTCGCGCCGGGTCTGCGGCTGGGATGGATGGTGGCACCTCGGCCCATCTTGTCGAAGGTGCTGTTGGTCAAGCAGGCCGCCGACCTGTGCGGCTCGGCGTTCGCGCAGGTCACGGCGGAGCGCTACTTCCTGGGGACCCGGTGGCGCAAGGTGCTGCAGACGCTGCAGGCCACCTATGCCGAGCGCCGGGACGCGATGCTGGCCGCACTTGACGAGCACTTCCCGGCCGAAGCGCACTGGACGCGGCCGGAAGGCGGCTTCTTCGTGTGGGTCGAGCTACCGGCGTTCGTAGACACCGGTGCACTGCTCGCCGAGGCGGTCGAGCACGGCGTGACGTTCGTGCCCGGCGACGGCTTCTACCCGGACGGGCGTGGCGGCAACTGCATGCGGCTGGCGTTCTGCTACGCGGATCCGTCGAGGATCGACGAGGGGATCAGACGCCTCGCCGAGGTGATTGAAGACCGGCTGGAGCTGTACCGCGCGTTCATCGCCGCCGGTGCGCTCAAGGTGCCCGAGGATGCGGCGCCCATGATGTCCGAAGCTGCAGGAGGAGTCCGATGAGAGAGAAGATCGCCGTCCTGATGGGTGGCAAGTCACTCGAGCGCGAGGTCTCGCTCGCGAGCGGGGGGCGTGTCTGCGAGGCCCTCGAAGCGCTGGGCTACTACGTGCTGCCGCTCGATGTCACCGCCGATCTGGTTTCGACCCTGCGAAGCGAACGGCCCGATGCGGCCTACATCGCGCTGCACGGCAAGTACGGCGAGGACGGCACGATCCAAGAACTGCTGGAGTTTCTGGAGATCCCCTACACGGGTCCCGGGGTCGTGGCCAGCGCTTTGACGTGGGACAAGTCGGTCGCCAAGCATCTGTTCGTCGAGCACGGCATCCCCACGCCCGCGTGGCTGACGTTGACCGCCGATGCGTTCAAGCAGATGGGGGCGGCCACCGCCATCGATCTCATGGGGCCTGCGGTGGGCGGCTTCCCGGTCGCGGTGAAGCCATCTTCGCAGGGTTCAGCGCTGGGGATGTACCGCTGCGACGAGGAGTCGCAGGTCGCCGAGGCGCTGCTCGATGCGCTTGGCTACGACACGTCGGCGATCGTGGAGCGCTGGGTCGAGGGCACCGAGCTCGCGGTATCGGTGCTTGGTTCGGGCGACAGCATCGAGGTGCTGCCCCCGGTCGAGATCGTTCCCCGAGAAGGGCTCTACGACTTCTCGGCGCGCTACGCGGAGGGCGAGACTGACTTCTTCGTGCCGGCCCGCCTCTCGCCGGAGGTCATCGATGCCGCGCGCGAGGTCGCTGCCACGGTTCACGAAGTGACCGGGTGTCGCGACGTCAGCCGCATCGACCTCGTGGTCGACGCGGATGGCACCCCGTGGGTGCTCGAGTCCAACACCTCGCCGGGGATGACCGAGACCTCGCTGCTCCCCATGGCCGCAGAAGCCGCGGGCATGAGCTTCCAAGATGTGGTATCAAGAGTGATACGGGGCGCTCTGTCCCGCGCATAATCGGGTATAGAGAATTGCGGGAGACCGGTGAGCACGTTGCCGGCCTTGTCGCCCTCATGAGGGGTTGTCGCATCGACTACGGAGGTGCTTGGAATGTATGACTATCGCCGCGGAGGATCTGTCTTCGGCGCGTTCCTGCTCGGTGGGCTCGTAGGAGCCGTACTGGGCCTGCTGTTCGCACCGCGTTCCGGCAAGGAGACGCGAGAGATCATCGCCGAGAAGGCCGAGGACTACTGGGGCCAGGGCGTCGAGGTCTACAACACCGGCAAGGAGAAGGCCGTAGAGGCGTACTCCACCGGCAAGGAGAAGGTCTCGGAGTCCACCGAGCAGCTCCGTACGAAGATCGACGAGGCCCGCGGGCGCCTTCAGGAGCAGGTCGCGAAGTCGGCTGAGGTCGCGAAGGAGAAGCTCGGCGAGGCAGTGCCTGCGGCGCAGGGCGCGGTGGACAAGGCCGCCGAGGCGACGAAGTCGGGTATCGGCGTTGCTGGCGGGAAGGCTCAGGAGACCTTGGGCTTCGTTGCCGAGAAGAGCAAGCCGGTCACCGAGTCCATGGGAACGCCCCTTGAGGACGAGGCGGCCCCGGAGGCCTAAGAGCCTCCCGACACTGGTACCATCAAGGGCCGATCCCCGTCGAGGGGTCGGCCCTTGTGCCGTCAGGGAAGGAACCGCCGTGCTCTCAGCGCTCGAAGCATGCCGGATGGGCGTGTACTCGGCCAAAGGCAAGCGCATCGGACGGGTCGAAGAGGTGCTCTTCGCGCCGGGGTCGACCCGTGTCGTGGGCTTCACGGTCTTCCGGCCCAGGCTGTGGTACCTGATCGATCTCAAGGAGCGCTACCTCGCCCTCGATCGCGCCTCGATCTCCGGTGGTGAAGTGACCGCCGCCGCGTCGCGAGACGCGTGGGATGGCCCTGCGGCCAAGCGGTTGGGCTTCTCGTGGGAGGACACGGTCATCTGGGTGGGGATGCCGGTTCGCACGGTGAGCGGCGCCAAGCTGGGTACCGTACGGGACGTGCGCTTCGACCCGACCACCGGCGAGCTTTCCGCGATGGGTCTGAGCGGCGGGGTCGCGGCCGATATCGCGGTGGGCATACGCGACCTGCCGGCATCCCGGGTGACCGGGTTCAACGGTGAGGTCATCGTGGTCGCCGACGAGATCGCACACTCGGAGACCACGGGAGGAGCGGCCGCTGTCGCCGGACGCGGTGCCGCTGTGGGAGCCAAAGCGGTGGGCGATGCAGCAAAGACCGCCGTGCTGTATGGGAGGGCGGCGGCGAAGGTCGCCTCGGAAAGCGAGGCGGGCAAGAAGGCGATGGGCTGGTTGAAGTCGGTCAAGGACGCGGTGGTCGACGCTATGGATGACTCCGAGGAGAAGTAGATGGCCCGCCGCCTCCGAGCATTGTCACTGGGAGATCTCGAGCGCTTGCCCGGCACGTGCTGCGGGTGTGCGTTCTGGGAGAGTGCAGGTGAGCGCCCCCGCGTGTGCGGGGCGGTCCACGACCTCGAGCTTCAGCAGGCGTGGTACCGGCGCGTGTCCGATGAGTGGGGCGAGTGCGGCAGAGTCGCCTATGAAGACGATGACATCCTGGGATTCGTGAAGTACGCCCCCGCCGGCTACCTGCCGCAGGCGGCGACGTTCGCATCGGCGCCGCGCGACCCGTCGGTCCCGCTTCTCGCGTGCCTACACATCGTGCCCGATGCCCGACACCACGGGTTGGGGAGCGTCATGTTGCGAGCGGCGCTCAAAGACCTCGTGGCGCGCGGCGAGCGCAAGGTGGAGGCGTTCGCCGCTGCGCAGAAGCCCGAGGCCATCGACGAGTCGCCGGTGCTCAGCATGGAGTTCCTGCTGCGTCACGGGTTCCAGGTGGCACACCCGGATCCGCGATTCCCACTGATGCGGCTCGACCTGAAGTCACTCGTGATGTGGTCTGAGAACCTCGAGTCCGTGCTCGAGTCGCTGCGGTTTCCCATGAGAGCGCCTCACCGAGCGCCGGTGAGCTGGATGAACGGGGAGTAGATTGTCCGAGAAGCCCAAGAAGGTCGGATCTGCCGAACGCGTGCGTGTCTTCCTCGAGCAGCAGGGGTTGGCCGACGGGCTGACGCACTTCGAGCAGTCGACGAAGACCGCTGCTGAAGCCGCCGATGTGATGGGCTGCGAGCTAGGGCAGATCGTGAAGTCCCTGCTGGTGATCGCGGACGGAACGCCGGTGCTCGCCCTGGTCGCCGGCGACAGGCGCGCGGACCTTGGGGCGATCGCTGAAGAGCTGGACGCATCGAAGGTGCGCATGGCCGACGCCGACAACGTTCGGGCAGCGACCGGGTACGCGATTGGCGGGGTGTGCCCGTTCGACCTTCCCGAGAATCTGGTTGTGCTGGTTGACGACTCGTTCACGCGCTTCGAGGTCGTCTACCCGGCCGCGGGCACGCCATCTTCGATGGTGAGAGTGCGCTTCGACGATCTTGGGCGGCTGACTTCCGGACGAGTGGCACGTATATCGCACTGAGATGGTGGGAGCAGTACCCGTACGTGACTTTCGGGGGGAAGTGTCCTGAGCTACCAAGTGGTGAAGATGCCGGCTCGCCGGTCTCCTCGGCGTCGAGTGGTACTGGGCGTCCTGCTCGCGCTGCTTGTGCTCGCGCTGGTGGCGGGGTTCTCGGCGAGGCAACCGGTACCGGTCACCATCGATGGGACCCCGGCCCGTCTGCCGGGCCTTGCCAC
>CAYXQU010000042.1:6927-11115 GCA_964467305.1 uncultured Eubacteriales bacterium | reverse complement strand
GCGATCTTCCAGTGTCTGCTGGGGGAAGACGCACGAGACGTCGCCCGCATCTGGCTGACCGCCAGCGGTGGCCCCTTCAAGGGCCGCAGCCGAGAAGATCTGGCCGGCGTGACGGCCACACAAGCCCTCGCGCACCCCACATGGAACATGGGACCCAAGATCACGATCGACTCGGCGACGCTGATGAACAAGGGGCTCGAAGTCATCGAGGCGCACCACCTTTTCGGCGTGGGCTACGACAGGATAGACGTGGTGGTGCACCCCCAAAGCTGCATCCACTCGATGGTCGAGTACGCGGATGGTTCGGTGCTTGCGCACTTGGGAGCCACCGATATGCGCATCCCTATCCAGTACGCCTTCAGCCATCCGCGCAGATGGAGTGCCCCACTTCCGCCGGTCGACTTCAGATCCTTGGGTTCTCTCGACTTCGGCGCGCCGGATCTGGAGACTTTCGGCTGTCTTCGGCTGGCGTTCGACGCGGGGCGTGCCGGTGGCACGGCACCCTGTGTACTCAACGCCGCCAACGAGGTCGCTGTGGCAGCGTTTCTGGCGGACAGGTGTGGATTCCTGGACATCGAGCGGACCGTTGATGCGGTCTTGGGTGCGCACGACCCCGTCGCTCCCGAGTCGATCGAGCATATCGAGCATGTCGATGCATGGGCCCGCATGGAAGCCGCCAAGGCGCTTGCCGCCCGCTGAGGGCCCGGCTGGCGCGGCGTTTGCACCCTTCAGGCGAGCGGGCGGGTGTCGCTTGAGGGGTATTCAGTAACCACCACGAGAAGGTGTGAGGTATTCGACGCATGAGCGACGGATTGTCAGCACTGTTCTGGGGCATCATCACGTTCTCGCTGCTCGTGATCATCCACGAGGGCGGTCACTTCGGCGCCGCCCGGCTGTTCGGGGTCAAGGTCCACGAGTTCATGGTCGGCCTTCCCGGTCCTGCACTGAGGTTCCACGGTCCCAAGACGACCTACGGTGTCACCATGGTTCCGCTGGGTGGCTACGTGCGCATCGCAGGTATGGAGCCCGGTCCGGAGGACCCGAACCTCGCCCGAGCACTCGCGCATGTGACCGAGTGCGGCCCTCTCAATGCAGGCGCGCTTGGAACCGAGCTCGATATCGACGAGCGCGATGCCGACAGGCTGCTGCTCACTTTGGCCGACTGGGACGCCATCGTGGCACTCGAGACCGACGAGTACACCTACCGCTCGCGTTTCGATGTCGCCGACGCGGTGGATCCTGAGGCCTTGCTGGGACGCGCGCGCGTGGTGACGTATCGCGGGCTGTCCACATGGAAGCGCATCGTCTTGCTCTCGGCAGGCGTGGTGCTCAATCTGGTGACCGCAGTGCTCGTGTTCACCGTCGTTCTGACCACTTACGGCTACTACGAGCAGACCGGCGTGATCGAGACGGTCAACGCCGGCTCCGCCGCGCAGAAGGCCGGCCTTGAACCGGGCGACCGTGTGACCTCGATCGATTCGAAGAGCGTGTCGACCTGGCAAGAGATGGTGGTTGCACTCCAAAGCTACGAACCCGGTGACACGGTCGCTGTGGGATACGAGCGGGATGGTGTCGACTCGACGGTGGACGTCACCTTGGGTCGTCGTCCGGGGACCGACTCTCCGCTACTGGGCGTGGGACCCGAGGTGACGCGCGTGCGACCCGGGCTTTGGGATTCGATCGTGATGTCGATGAGCTTCATCGTGCTCACCTTCCAAGCCATCATCGGCTTCTTCAATCCCGAGACGTTCAAGACCTCGATCGAGGGTGCGTCGAGCGTCATCGGTGCGTCATACATCGCAGCTGACGCCGCCAAAGCAGGCCCGCTCGACTACGCAGGCATCGTAGCTCTGCTGTCATTGTCGCTGGGCGTGATCAACATCTTCCCCATACCGCCCCTTGACGGGGGCAAGGTCGCCCTCGAGATCGTCGAGAAGCTGCGCGGCCGCCCCATCCCCAAGAACCTGTCGCTGTCGATGTCAGCGACCGGGGCTATCCTGCTCTTCGCCCTGATCGGGTACCTCATGTACTCTGACGTGGTGCGCTACATCCTGGGGTAGCTTGGTTATCGCCCCGTGTCTTCTCGGTAAGGGAGAAACCCGGTGTCTGAGCGGCGCCTCACACGGCAGGTCATGGTGGGAGCGGTTCCTGTGGGCGGCGATGGTGCCATCGCCGTGCAGTCGATGACCAACACCGACACCCGCGATGCCAACGCCACACTCGCCCAGATCGTGCAGCTGGCCGATGCCGGCTGTGAGATCGTGCGTGTGGCGATCCCCAAGGCCGATGCCCTGGACGGCTTCGAGGCCGTGTGCGCCGGCTCGCCACTTCCGGTCGTCGCCGACGTCCACTTCGATCACCGGCTGGCCATCGAGGCGGTCGCGCGCGGTGCCGCGAAGCTGCGCATCAACCCCGGCAACATCGGCGACATGGAGCGCGTCAACGCGATCATCGATGCCGCTGGACAAGCGGGAGTCGCCATCCGCATCGGCGTGAACGCCGGCTCGCTCGACCCGGAGTACCGTGACCGGGAGTGGCCGCTTGCCGACAAGCTCGTCGCGAGCGCGGCCGCCTTCGTCACACACTTCGAGGAGCGCGGCTTCTCTGACATCGTCGTCTCGGCCAAAGCGTCGAGCGTGCCCGCCACCATCGATGCCTACCGCAAGCTGTCGCGCGAGATAGATCATCCGCTGCACATCGGTGTCACCGAGGCAGGCACCCTGCGCTCTGGCACCGTGAAATCGGCGGTGGGGCTGGGCGTGTTGCTCAACGACGGGATCGGCGACACCTTGCGTGTCTCGCTCACCGCACCCCCGGTCGAAGAGGTGAAGGTCGCCTGGGAGATCCTCGGCGCCCTCGATATCCGGCGCAACTCACCGGAGCTTGTGAGTTGCCCCACCTGTGGCCGCTGCGAGATCGATCTGATACCCATCGCCGATAAGGTCGCCGAGCTGCTCTCGGGTCGTCCCACGCCCATCAAAGTCGCCGTCATGGGGTGCGTGGTGAACGGCCCCGGTGAGGCTCGTGAAGCCGACCTTGGAGTGGCCGCAGGCAAGGGCGTGGGGCTGATCTTCGCTAAGGGCGAACCCTTGCGAAAGGTCGCCGAGGAAGACATCGTCGACGCGCTCATGGAAGAGATCGAGCGGCTCGAACGGTCCTTGTGACCGCACGCCTTTTGGGGGTGTGTGAGCTTCACTGGTATCCTGCCTGATGTCTCGTGTGTACCGCGTGAAGCGCGCCTTTGTCGAACCTAGCGCAGACCCACAGAGCGTGTCTGAGTAACCCTGCTCACGATCGAATCGGAGTCACACCACATGACCGTCGCCCTTCGCATGAGTTCGCTGTACGTGCCCACCCTCAAAGAAGATCCGGCCGAAGCCGAACTGGCCAGCCACCGGCTGCTGCTGCGCGCCGGAATGATCCGGAAGAACGCCGCGGGCATCTACAGCTTCTTGCCGCTTGGGTGGCGCAGCTTGCACAAGATCGAGAACATCGTCCGCCAGGAGATGGACGCGATCGGCTCCCAGGAGATCATGATGCCGGTGGTCCAGCCCGCTGAGCTGTGGTACGAGTCGGGCCGCTGGGATGTGTACGGCCCCGAGCTCGCGCGCCTCAAGGACCGTCACGGGCGCGACTTCTGCCTTGGACCCACCCACGAGGAGATCATCACCTCGCTCGTGCGCAGTGACGTTCGGTCGTACCGCGAGCTCCCGCTGTCGCTCTACCAGGTCCAGGTGAAGTTCCGCGACGAGGTGCGTCCGCGCTTCGGCCTGCTTCGTGGCCGCGAGTTCATCATGAAGGACGCGTACAGCTTCCACGCCACACAGGAGTCGCTGCAGGCACACTACGATGAGATGAGCGGTGCGTACGGGCGAATCTGCGAGCGCTGTGACCTGACGTATCGCCCGGTCGAGGCTGACTCGGGCCAGATCGGTGGCTCGGTGACCACCGAGTTCATGGCACTCGCCGACAACGGTGAGGCTGAGCTCGTCTACTGCGGCTGCGGGTGGGCGGCGGATGTCGAGGCCGCCGCCACCGTGGTGCCCCGCACACCTTCGGTCACCGAACCCAAGCCCATGGAGCGCGTACATACGCCTGAGATCCGCACGATCGCCGAGCTCTCGGAGTTCCTGGGCATCACCGATCACGACACCGTCAAGACCATGGCCGGCAAGACCGCCGAAGGGC
>CAYXQU010000042.1:3186-6917 GCA_964467305.1 uncultured Eubacteriales bacterium | reverse complement strand
TTGCTCGTGCCCGGCGATCGCGAGCTCAACCCGCTGAAGGCCTCGAAGGTCGTCGAGGGCCTCGAGCTTCTCGACGAAGAGGACTTCCGGCGCTTCGATATCCCCAAGGGCTCGCTGGGGCCGGTGAACGTGCCTGCAGGCACACTGGTGATCGCCGACGAGAGCCTGCGCGAGGATGTCGCGTGGGGCGTGGGTGCCAACGAGAACGACTACCATCTGATCAACGCTCAACCCGGTCGGGACTTCGCTGTCGAGGTGTGGGCCGATCTGGTCACCGCACAGGCTGGCGACGGCTGCCCGGTGTGCGGAGGTTCGCTGGATGTCGCGCGTGGCATCGAGGTCAGCCAAGTCTTCCAGCTGGGCACGAAGTACTCCGAGGCCATGGGGGCGACCTTCTCGGATGAGAACGGTACCGAGCAACCCTTCATCATGGGGTGCTACGGCGTGGGCGTGTCGCGTACGCTGGCGGCCGTGATCGAGCAGCACCATGACGACAACGGCATCAAATGGCCGGTGTCGGTCGCGCCTCTCGAAGTGGCGGTCATACCGCTCGCAGCCGACGGCGAGGTCTTCGAAGTCGCCGAGCGAATGTTCGACGAGCTTGCCACTGCCGGAGTTGAGGTCGTGCTCGACGACCGAGACGAGCGCGCCGGAGTCAAGTTCAACGACGCCGACCTCATCGGCTGGCCCTATCAAGTCGTCGTGGGCAAGAAGGGCCTCGCAGAAGGCGTCGTCGAGTTCAAGGTGCGCGCGACAGGGGAGAGGCGCACTCATCCCGTTGATGAGGCGGCGTCCGACATCGCTTCAGTGGTGTTCTCGGCGCGCGGTAGCGCGCGGTAGCCGGTCGCTCTCGAGTCCGGTGCCGGAAGGCCCAAGTGGCCGCGCGATCCCTACGCTTTCAGTTGGACGGTCGCGCGATCGCGCAGGTACTCCGTCATCTGAGCCGCCGGCAGAGGCGGGCACAGCAGATTGCCCTGCGCCTGAAGGCATCCGCGGCCAAGCAGGAACCTTCGCTGCGCTTCGGTCTCCACGCCTTCGGCGACCACATCGAGGTCGAGCTTGTCGCACAGCTCGATCAACCACGTGGTGATCGCGGTATCGTCGTCGCCTTCACCGATCTGCTTGATGAAGGTGCGGTCGATCTTGAGTGTGTCGATGGGGTAGCGCTGTAGGTAGCTCATCGATGAGTATCCCGTGCCGAAGTCGTCTATCGCCAGTCGGATCCCCAAGGCGCGCAGCTCAGTGAGCGTGTGCATCACCTGATCAACGTTGCGAAGGGCCACGTCTTCGGTGATCTCCACCTCGAGCATAGAGGCGGGCACTCCGGCTTCGCCAAGGAGATCGGCCACCAGGTTCACCACATCGGTGCGCAAGAACTCCTGCGCGCCAAGGTTCACCGCGAGCCGTGGAGGTGCGATTCCCGCATCCAGCCAACCGCGCAGGTGCGCGAGTGATTCGGCAAGCACCCACCGGCCCATATGGCTCATCAAGCCGGCTCGCTCGGCCACGGGAAGGAAGTCACCGGGCCACAGCAGACCGCGCTCCGGATGGTTCCAACGGATGAGCGCTCCCATACCGGTCACCATGTCGCAGCCAAGATCGATCTGAGGCTGGAAGTGCAGCACGAACTCGTTGGCACTCACCGCGCGGCGCAGTTCAGTCTCGAGCTTGAGCCGCTCGTGGGCGGCGGTGCGCAGTTCTTCTCGGTAGGGGGCGTACTGGCTTTGGCCCATCTCTTTGGCGTGGTACATGGCGGCATCGGCGTTCTTGAGGAGCTCTTCGACCGATTCGCCGTCTTGCGGGAATACCGTGAGCCCCAGGCTGCCGGTCGCGTGCAATTCGTGGCCCTCGATGTTGAACGCAGGCCGCAGGCCATCGAGGATTCGTCGGGCGAACTGGCTCAGATCCTCGGCGTTGGCGAGCTGAGCGACGATCGTGAACTCATCGCCGCTGTGGCGCGCCACGGTGTCGGTGTCACGCAACAGCGCGGCGATGCGCTCGCCAACGCTGCGCAGCAGCTCGTCGCCCACACTGTGCCCGAGGGTGTCGTTGATCGCTTTGAAGTCGTCGAGATCGAGGAAGGCGACTGCGACCACGCCACCTTCTCGGCGCGCGTGGCTGAGTGCCCGTCCCACCCGGTCTTTGAACAGCGTGCGGTTCGGCAGGCCGGTGAGTTCATCGTAGTAGGCCATGCGACGGATGGTCTGCTCGGCGTCCAATCTTGCGGTGATGTCGCGGGCCACACACTGCACGTGGGCGTGCTCGTCGATGGTGACCTTGCTCACGGTGACCTCGACGTCGACGCTGCCGCCATCGAGGCGGAGCAGCTTCAACGGCACCGGGTGATCCACTTCCGCGTGCACGATCATGCGCTCGAGGTCTTCGCTGTCCAGACCCGCCGGTGAAGGCAGCCACAGCGACATCACATCGCGCCCCAGCGCGTCGTTGAGGTCGACCGCGCCCATGAGCTCCAGTCCGGCGGGATTCACGAAGCTGACGCGCTCTTGCTGGTGCACGAGCACCATGTCCGGTGAGTCCTCGATCAGACGGCGGTGGCGTTCCTCGGAAAGCCTGAGTGCCGAGGAGACACGTTCGCGCTCTGCGATCTCTGTGGTGAGCCGGTCGTTGGCGGCCTGCAGCTCGGCGGTGCGCTCCTCGATGCGCTGCTCGAGCTCACGGTGAGAACGTTCGAGTTCGGCTTGGGCTTGTCGAAGGGCGGTCACGTCGCGGGCTATCTCGACCACCGAGGTCACTTTTCCGTGGAGGTCGAACACGGGGTAGACCAGGCGGTCGAAGTGAAGTTCGTTGCCATTGGCATCTCGCTCCACACAGATGTCGTTGAGTGGCGCTCGGCTCTCAATGACGGCCTCACGCAGGCATGTCTCGCACGGTGTGGAGCGCGCGAACACCTGTGCGTGGCAGTGGGGTGAGTTCGCCGTAGAAGCCGAGGCCCCCGAGGCGGTCATCGCTGCAGGGTTGGCGTAGAGCACGCGCCCGTTGAGGTTCATGCACACCACGCGGTCGGGACTGTTCTCATACATCTGACGGGTGCGGTTCTGTTCGACCACGAGCGCCTCATGCGCGCGAGAGGACCGCGCCACGTAGGCCTGCACGAGGAGTGTTGCGACCAAGACACCCACAACCATCATCGCGCGGCTGAATGCAGAGTCCAGCGACGGCGCGAACAGCGCCATCCCCAGGTCCTCGCCCTCACTGAGCAGATGATCCACGATCGCGTGTACGAACCACAACGCGATGGAGACCGCGATTCCCCCCAATGCGATGAACGCGATCCTATCTGGAAGTGCCAATCGGGTACGCCGCACGTTTCCCCCCTGACGCATGCGTCCGTCAAGCAGTTATCGGACTGTCCGACGCTGCTCTTTAGCGTGATGTAGCATCGGAGCCACCCTATTTGGACGCCTTTCTCAGTGTCAGTGCCTGTGGTACGATACGCGGGCACGTGAAACCTGTCGTTCTTGCGAGAAGTGGGCTGACCCCCGCTTCTTTTGTTCTGTGGTGAAGGGGGTGACCTGATGGCACATACCGATATCGCTCGCACCGTGATCGACCTGCTGGAACCCGCTGCTGCGGAGCATGGATTCGAACTCGTCACCGTCGAGCAGACCGGTGGTCGTAAGTCGACCGTCATCAGGGTGCTTCTCGACCGTGAGGGCGGCTTGGACATCGACGCGATCTGCGAGGCTAACCGTTGGGTCTCCGACCTCATG
>CAYXQU010000042.1:0-3176 GCA_964467305.1 uncultured Eubacteriales bacterium | reverse complement strand
CCTCATGGACGAGCATGATCCGGTGCCAGGCCCCTACACCCTCGAGGTCTCATCGCCGGGTATCGACAGGCCGCTTCGCACGCGGGAACACTTCGAGCGTTTCGCCGGCCAGACGGTGACGGTCAAGACGAAGCCGGTCTACGGAGAGCGCAACGCGTGGACCGGAACCCTGGTTGGTGTCGAAGGCGACGATGTCGTTCTTGAGGTGGCCGATCAGCAGGTACGCGTGCCGTTCCAGTCCGTACAGAAAGCACGCCTCAAGGGCGTCGTGGATTTCAAGCATGAAGGAGGCGCCCGTTCATGAGTTCTGAGCTGAACGTGATGGACGCACTGCGCGTATTGGCCCAGGAGAAGGGCATCGACGAGTACGACATGCTCGACAAGCTCGAGCAGTCGCTTGCCGCGACGTACCAGCGCATCCTCGATCTGGAGAACGCCACACGGGTCACTATCGACCGTGAGACCGGGCGCATCTACGTCTACGAGCTCATTCCGGTGGGCGAGATCGACGAGGAGACCGGCGAGGCGGAATCCTACGACGAGCGTGACGTGACGCCGCCGGACGTCTCGCGTTTCGCCGCGCAGAACGCCAAGAGCGTGATCACGTCGATCATCCGCGATGCAGAACGCGAGCGGATCTTCGAGGAGTACGCTGACCGGATCGGTGAAAGCGTCACCGGCACCGTGCAGCAGAGCGATTCGCGCTACACGCTGATCAAGCTGCGCGAGGGTGTCGAGGCGCTTCTCGAGCAGTCCGAGCAGCCCAACAACGAGCGCTACAACCACAACGAGCGCCTTAAGGCCTACATCATCGACGTGCGGAAGGGTCAGGGCAACGAACCCTCGATCCGCGTGTCGCGTACGCACCCCGGCCTCATCCGCCGCCTGTTCGAGATCGAAGTCCCTGAGGTCTACGACGGGGTCGTCGAGATCAAGAGCGTGGCTCGTGAGGCGGGTGCGCGCAGCAAGGTAGCCGTCTCGAGCCGCGAGTCAGGTCTTGATCCCGTGGGCGCCTGCGTGGGTCCCAAGGGGAGCCGCGTTCGTATGATCGTTGGCGAGCTGCGTGGCGAGCGCATCGATGTGGTGCCGTGGTCCGAGGACCCCGCGACCTACGTGGCCAGCTCACTGTCGCCGGCGAAGGTCGATCGCGTGCTGGTCGACGAGAACACCCACACCGCGACCGTCATCGTGCCCAACGACCAGCTGTCGCTGGCAATCGGCAAGGAGGGCCAGAATGCCCGCCTCGCCGCCAAGTTGACCGGCTGGCGCATCGACATCAAGAGCGCTGCCATCGCCGCCGAGCAAGGCATCTCGATGACCTCTCCGTCGGCCTCTGAAGCCGCCGAGGAGTTCGATGGCCGCTGCTGCGCTGTGACGTCGACCGGAGTCCGCTGCCGCAACCAGGCACGCCCTGGGAGCTTCTACTGCGGACTCCATGAGAAGGAGGCTGGCGCGTAAGTGATGAAGGCGCGCAAGGTCCCCACCCGCACCTGCACCGCGTGCGGCACCGCGAGCGACAAGCGTCGCTTCGTGCGTGTGGTGAGGACTCCGGAAGGCCACGTCGAGATCGACCGATCCGGCAAGGCCAACGGCAGGGGAGCGTACCTGTGCGCGGACCCGGACTGTTTCGAGATCGCCCGTAAGCGCAGGCGACTCGATTCGGCACTTCGGGTGGGCCTGAAGGAAGACGACTACATCAGACTTCGCCGAGACTTCGATTCCCTTCTCGACGACACGAGCTCGCAGCAAGGAGAGTGACCGTTTAGATGCCCGCTATGAGAGTCCATGAACTCGCCAAGGAGTTCGGGATGTCGAGCAAGGAGCTTCTCGAGAAGCTCCAGGCGATGAAGATCCCTGCCAAGAACCACGCATCCACGCTGGTCGAGGCTTACGTGGACAAGATCCGCAAGGAGCTTGGGCCCGAGATAGCCGAGCGCCAGGCCGCCATCGAAGCCGAGCGCAAGGCGGAAGAGGAGGCCATCGCCGCAGCGAAGGCCGCCGAGGAGGCCAAGCGCAAGGCCGAGGAGGAGGAGCGCCGCCGCGCCGAAGACGCCGAGCGCAAGGCACGTGAAGCCGAGCGAAAGGCTCGCGAGGCCGAGCAGCACCGTCTCGAGGAGGAGGCCCGCCGCCGCGCCGAGATCGAGCAGGCGCAGCGCGAGGAGGCGGAGACCGCCGACGCGCGTGCACAGCTTGAGGTCAAGGCCGAGGCGCAGGCAAAGGCGCAGGCCAAGTCCAAGCCCAAGAAGGCCGAGCCCACCGTGGTCGAGGAGCCCACCGCCGAAGTGGCGAAGGAAGCTCCGGCTGCCGCAGTGAGCGCTACGCCGCGCACCGCGCTTGAGGCCGCGATCGCCGCTGAAGCGGCCCGGCTCAACGCCGAGCAGGCCGCCGAGCTCGAGAAGTCCGAAGAAAAGCGCTATCGCGAGATGGCCATCGAAGCCGAGAAGCTCCAGCGCGACAAGGTCATCGAAGAGGCGAAGGCCGCCGTCGCTGCCGCCGCAGCCGAGGGCGGCAAGCGCTCCAAGAAGAAGAAGCACAAGAAGACCGGCGAAGAGGCCGAGGCCGCTCGCCTGCACGAAGAGGCGACCCACGTCGAGCTGCCCAGCGGTGGCGACGCGGTGACGGTCACCGAGGGCCTGACTGTTGGCGACTTCGCTGACGCTCTCGACGTTCCGGCCAACGACGTCATCAAGCGGCTGTTCATGCTGGGCTCACCGCTCACCGTCAACCAGCCCATGATGCGCGACACCATCGAGATCATTGGAGAGGACCTGGGCCGAGAGGTCCGCGTGGTCAAGCCCGAAGAAGAGGAAGGCTGGGTCTTCGAGGACAAAGACGAGGATCTCGTCGATCGTCCGCCGGTGGTCACCGTCATGGGTCACGTTGACCACGGCAAGACATCGCTCCTTGACGCGATTCGCGAGACTGGCGTGGCCGATACCGAGGCCGGCGGCATCACCCAGCACATCGGTGCGTCGGTGGTTCACAAGAACGGCCGCCAGATCACCTTCATCGATACGCCCGGCCACGAGGCGTTCACCGCTATGCGTGCCCGCGGTGCCAACATCACTGACATCGTCATCCTCGTTGTCGCTGCAGACGACGGCGTCATGCCGCAGACCATCGAAGCGATCCACCACGCCAAGGCCGCCGGCGTGCCCATCATCGTCGCCGTGAAC
>CAYXQU010000041.1:1620-11185 GCA_964467305.1 uncultured Eubacteriales bacterium | reverse complement strand
GTGGGTACTCCCGTCTACATCATCAAGTAGCTTCGTCGCCAGCCGGTGCGCACCCTATTCATCGACGCCGATGCTTGCCCCGTCCCCCGTGAGGCGATTTCGATCGCCCGGGCGGCGGGGCTTGCTGTCGTGGTGGTGGCCAACAGCAGCCAGAACATCGCCAAGTACGAGCGCAAAGGTGTCGAGGCGATACAGGTATCCGGGGGATCAGACGCCGCGGACTTCGCCATCGTCGAGCGGCTGAGCTCGGGCGATGTGGTGGTGACCCAGGACATCGGGCTTGCCGCGATGGCCCTTGGCAAGGGGGCAGGGGCGCTGAGCCCACGCGGCCGCATCTTCTATCTGGCGACGATCGATGCCGAGCTTGCCGTCCGACACGCTCAGGCCAAGCTCCGTAGGGCGGGGGGCCGTCACGGCGGTCCGTCCGCCTTTACCGACGAGGACCGGGAGCACTTCGGCGAGCAGCTCCAGCGGGTCATTCGCGACGCTGCACGGGAGGCGTGACGCGTGTCCGCAGGGTGGCTGGGTGCCTTGGTGGCGGGCATAGGGCTGGGCGGCAGCCTCATCGTGGCCATTGGCGCGCAAAACGCGTTCGTCCTTCGTCAGGGGCTCGCTCGCAATCACGTCTTCGCGGTCGCGTTGACCTGTGTGCTGTGCGACATCACGCTCATCGCGGCGGGCGCGGTGGGGTTCGGCGGGCTGGTGGCGCGCTTCCCGGCGGTCACCGCGGTCGCAGCATGGGGCGGTGTGTTCTTTCTCGCCTTCTACGGTGCGATGTCGCTGCGCTCGGCGTTCAACTCCGGGGTCTTGCATGCGCAAAGTCCCGTTGCCCACGGCTTGTTCACCTCAACCGGCGCCGCCGTGGGTGCCACGCTTGCGATCAGCCTGCTCAACCCGCACGTCTACCTGGACACAGTGGTTCTAATCGGAAGCATCGCGGCCCAGTACCCGTGGGAGACGCGCATCTGGTTCGCGGCGGGCGCGATGGTCGCTTCGACCGCATGGTTCTTCGGTCTGGCCTACGGTGCACGCCTGCTGGCGCCGCTTTTTGAACGCGTCTGGGCCTGGCGTGTGCTCGATGGCGTCATCGCCGCGATCATGTGGGCCATCGCGCTGTCGCTCGTGCGGGGGCAGCTTGGCTTGTGAGCGTGCGAACATGGAATTGTCAGCCCGAAAGCCTCACAATGAAATCGGCTCGAACGATATCGAACCTGGAAGGGCACGGCATGAACGACGAGATGAACACAGACCGCAACGAAGAGACCACGCCGGAGTCCGAGCAGGAAAGGCCGCTCAAAGAGGAGCTGCGTGAGGGCGCTGCCAAGGTCTTCGGACTTGCGGTGGAACTCGGCGCGATCCTGGGTGGCGAGAGTGGGGAGCTTGTCTCGGCAGAGCGCGATGTGGCCGAGGCGGAGGCCGAGGAGTTCATCGACCGTATCGACGGCGAGGGCTGATAGGGGCCTGAGTTCCCCCCACGCGAGACCGGGACCGGTGGGGAGGTGCTCGTTGGGGATCAGGGTCAGGGTACTGCTGGCACTCACCGTGGTCGTCACGGTGCTGGGGATCCTTCTCTACGCCGTAGGTGCGTACTTCGTAGCGCAGGTACTCGAGCAGCGCGAGCAACTTGAGGTGCGCTCGACCCTCGACCGCGCCGAGGAAGCGTTGGGCTTCAGTGCGGAGCAGCTGTCCCGCACAGCCGAGGACTGGGGTTCGTGGGACGAGACTTACGAGTTTCTTCTTGCAGCCGATTCCGGCTACGTGAATGCCAATCTCCGGCCCGAGTCGCTCAATGCGCTTGGCGTGGACTTCATGGTGTTTCTGGACTCTGACGGGTCTATCCACCAAGTGGCCGCGGTGAACCCGGATGGCTCAGCAGCTCCCGACATCCCTACGGGCCTGCGCCTGCATCTCGAATCGGAGCCCTTCGCTCACGCCTCTCTCGTTGGTGAGGGCGTCTCGGGCGTGCTGGTGATACCGGAGGGACTCA
Organism: uncultured Eubacteriales bacterium; assembly: GCA_964467305.1. Lineage (GTDB taxonomy): Bacteria > Actinomycetota > Coriobacteriia > Anaerosomatales > PHET01 > CAVPCY01. Next base: position 9,198 of record CAYXQU010000041.1, on the reverse strand, counting down.
CGATCGTCGCACAAAGGCCGGTGCTGCGATCCGACGGTTCCGGGCCAGCGGTAGGAGGCCTGCTCGTGGGCTCGTTCATCGAGCAAAGCGAGATGGAGACTCTTGCACGGCTCACGGGCGAGAAGCTCACCTTGCACAGTGTTGACGACACGGCAGTGAGTGGCGCTGCGCGGGAGCTGAGTGCCGGGACGTCGAGCGTGATCGAACCCGCGGACGCCCGCACCATCCGGGGCTACCGGATGGTCGATGACATCCACGGGGATCCGGCCGTGGTTGTCGCCATCGAGCAGCCACGACCCACCACCCTTCTGGTGGCCGAGAGCACCCGCATGACGACCCTGTTCTCCATTCTGGCCGTCTTGGTGGTCGTGCTCACCGTGTCGCTTGTCGTGGATCATCTCGTGTTGCGCCGACTGTCACAGATCAACAGCGGCGTGTCGCATGTGGCAGCGACCGGCGAGCCAACGCGGCGCCTCGACGTGGCAGGCAGCGACGAGCTTGGCTCGCTTGCCAAGGCCATCAACACGATGCTCGACACCCTGCACTCATCGGAGCAGGAGGTGCGCTATCTGGCTGACCACGATGCGCTCACGGGTCTGGCAAACCGAAGGGGTTTCGAGCTGGCACTGAGACGGACGCTCGCCGAGGCACGCAGGGTGGGGTCGCACTCGGCAATCCTGTGGCTCGATCTCGACAACTTCAAAGACATCAACGACAGCTACGGCCACGCAGCCGGTGACGAGCTGCTTCAGCAGGTCGCCAAAGCGTTGGAAGCGGCTTCGCGGGAGTACACGACGCTCGGTAGGATCGGAGGCGACGAGTTCGCCATCGTCTTGCCGCAGGCCGATGAGATCCAGGCCAAGGGGGCGGCAGAACGCCTTCTGAGTGTCTTGCGCGATAGGGTCTTCTCGGTATCGGGGCACGACGCACGCGTCAACGCGAGCATCGGCATCGCGCTCTACCCTGAGCACGCGGACACGGCAGCAGACCTCCTGGTCCGAGCAGACTTGGCGATGTACCAGGCCAAGGCAGCGGGCGGTGGGGTCGTGCGTGTCTACGCCGCGGGATCGCAAGCACGGCTCACCGAGCGCATGGCGTGGTCGGAGCGGCTTGCCTCGGCATTGTCGGAGAACCGGCTGATCTTGCACGAGCAGCGGATCGCACAGATCGACGACGGCGAAGACGAACTGTTCGAGCTGCTGGTGCGGATGCTCGACGCGGACGGTTCGGTGGTGTACCCCGACGAGTTCATACCGTCCGCCGAGTACATGGGGTTCATCGGTACGCTGGACAAGTGGGTCCTCGGGCAAGCCATCGAGCTCATCCGTGCCGAGAAGGACGCGGGGCGGTCGACGTGCTACAGCGTCAACATCTCGGCAAGCAGCATGACCGATCCTTCGATGGTCGGGTTGGTGCGCGACAGTCTCCACGAGACCGGAGCCGATGCGTCGAGGCTGATCATCGAGATCACCGAGACCGCGGCCATCTCGGACATCACCGCGGCGCGGCGCTTCATAGACGACCTGCGGGGGCTGGGGTGCCGGTTCGCGATCGACGATTTCGGCTCGGGGATGGCGTCGTTCTACTACCTGAAGCATCTCGCGGTGGACTTCCTCAAGATCGACGGCGAGCTGATCAAGGGGCTGATGGGCGACGGTAACGACCGGTACTTCGTCGACGCGATCCTCGAGATGTGCAGAGGTCTGGAGATGGCCACCGTCGCAGAACACGTGGAGGACGAATCGCTCTACGATGTCGTTTGCGGGATAGGCTTCGACTACGCGCAAGGCTACTATCTGGGCCGCCCGGGACCAACGCGTGGTTCGCGCGGCTAAGACGGCCGCTCGAACAGGTCCTCTTTCGGGAACACTCACTTTCAAATGGAGAGGTGCGTCCCGCAGGGCCTGAGGTCACGCGGGATGGATCGCGAGCGGAAAGGGGGCTGCGCGAGATGCGTGTACTGACTGGCGCCGTCATGATCGTCGCATTGGCCATAGGCGTCTTCGGGGTCGCGGGATGCGCAGCTCCGGGTTCGCAGGCCGATCCAGCAGCGCTCCAAGGCCCCGAGTGGACTCTGACCACCGCGAGCATCGGGGACGTCGATGTCTCGGTAGCAGGGATCACCGTCGCGTTCGACGGGAAGCAGATGTCGGGCTTCTCGGGAGTCAACCAGTACGGCGGAGGCTACGAGGCCTCGGCCGACGGGACGTTCAAGCCCGGGATGATCAACTCGACGCTCATGGCCGGCCCCGAGAACCTCATGGCTGCGGAGCAGGCGTACTTGGGCGTGTTGCAGCAGGTGGAGAGCTTCTCGGTCGAGAACGACACCCTGACGCTGACGCCCGCCGAAGGAGAGCCGCTCACGTTCGCACCCGCCCCGGAGGTCTCTCTGCCCGGGTCGTCGTGGACGGTGACCGCCTACAACAACGGCAAACAGGCGGTCGTGTCGCCCATCGAGGGCTCTGAGCTCACGCTCGAGTTCGGCACCGATGGATCGGTGAGCGGCAACAGCGGCGTCAACACGTTTCGCGGGACCTTCGAAGCGACCGACGACACGGTCGCCATCACCGGCCTGGCGAGCACCAAGATGGCCGGCGAGCCCGATCTGATGGAGCAGGAGACTGCGTATCTCAAGGCACTTGAGAACGCGACCACGTGGAACGTGACCCGCGGCTCGCTGGACATGCGCGACGGTACCGACGCGTCGCAGGTCCAGGCGGTAGCGCGGTAGCTTTCAGGCCAGCTCGCACGAGCGTGCTGCCGGGACTACTCCGGCAGCACCTCTGCGGCTGCCTCGCCTGCGGGGCCGTCCCAGGTGCCATCGAACTGCCCGGCGTCAAACGCGGTCTTGAGGCGCTTGCCGGCGCTGACGAACAGCGCGGCGACCGGTGCTCCAAGTGCGGCGCCAAGCAGGCCACCGAAGATGCCGCCCAGCATCGTGACGACCAGCACCACAAGTGGGTGCAGGTCCAGCTCGTCACCCATGACCCGAGCGTTGATCACCGTCTGCAGCACGTTTTGCGCGATCAGCACCACGGCGAGCAGGATGATCGCAGCGGTGAGCCCGTTGGAACCCAGCGCGACCATGAAGGCGAACGCTCCCGAGAAGATCGCCCCGAAGAACGGGATGTAGACGGTCAGGAACGTAACGAGCGCGACGGGGATGGCCAAAGGAACCCCCATGATCAGCATCGCGATGCCGATCACCGCGGCGACCACGAAGCCGCTGATGGTGTTTGCCCGGAAGTAGCCCCGCATCGCCTTGACCGCGTCCTCCACGATGCCCTCGCCAATGGAGGTGGGCAGCCCAAGGTGGCTTCCCATCCAATGAGCCATGGTGGGGAAGTCAGACAGCACGTAGTACAGCAGTGTCGCGCTGATGAAGACCCCGAAGAGGAACGCGAAGGTGCCTGACAGCCCGGCGCCCAAGAACGATCCCACCGATGAGAGCAGGCCGGCGGCAAGCGGGTTGGACATGTCTGACGCCGATGTGTCAGACCACGACTTCTCGATGAAGGCCGTGACGGTATCGGAACTCACACCTATCGCCTGAAGCTCAGCCGTGAGTCGCGTGGTTGCCCGCTGCAGCTGCTCTTGGATGCTGGGCCACTGTGAGATCACCCCGGCCAGCGTGACCCAGAAGACGCCCGCCACGATCGCGGCCAGCAGCACAAGCACGATCGCCGCAGCAGCGGACTTGGGCAGTCCGCGCCGGATCATGCGCTCGCACAGCGGGTACGCCACCATGCCTATCACCAGTGCGAGGATCAGCGGAATCGAGATGCTCGAACTCGCCGAGACGAACCAGGCCACCAGAGCGATCACGGCTGCGATGCCTACCACCAGCCACGCGCCCACCCCTGAGGCGACAAGCCAACCGGGAAGCATGTCGGCACCCATCGAGGAAAGCTGGCTGCCGGCAGAGCGGATTCGGTCGCTGAAGCTGGGCATCGGGTGTCCCTTTCGCTGCCAGGGCGGCCGGGGTCGACCACGTGGCGGTTGGGAATACGTATGTGAACCGAATGGTACGCTAGTTTCGCCCGCGGGCGTCAGGGTCAGTCCACATGAAGGGGAATCGGATGCGGCGGCTCACGATCATCGTTGTCCTGTGTGCGGTGTTGGCGGTGCCACTGGGGGTGGCAGCAGGGTGCGCCGGCCCCACCGTTCCCAACGTGGTGGGCATGCGTCAGGACGAGGCGGTCCGCACGCTTCAGGAAGCGGGCTACCTTCTGGGTGATGTCTCGTTCGTGGCGACGCAAGAGGTGCCGCTGGGGATGATCGCAGGGCAGCGCCCCGGGGCAGGGGAGACCGCGAAGGAAGGCACGCCGGTCGCGCTCGAGATCGCATCTAGGGACGGAAGTCGCGTGCTGGTGCCCATCCTCTCGGGGATGGCACGGGTGACTGCAGAAGGCGTGGCCAACACACTTGGCCTGGTTCCGCTCTTCACCGAGCAGTACAGCCCCGACATCGAGCCGGGCACCGTGGCAGCCCAGGTTCCGGACCCCGGCGCGGAGGTCGCCGCGGGGTCGACCTTGGTGATCGTGCTGTCCAAAGGCGAGAAACCTGAGACGGCGTCGGTTCCCGACGTCGATGATCGGACCCGTGCCGATGCGACCTCGGCCATCGAGGATGCAGGCCTGACCGTTCGCGTGTACGAGGTCTTCAGCGATGACGTAAGCCGTGGTCGCGTCATCACGCAGGTTCCTGCGGCGGGTGCCACCGTCACGACCGGCTCACGCGTGGACGTCGTGGTGTCGCTGGGACGCGGAGAGGGAACCCGGTCGGTACCCTCGGTAACAGGCGGCACCGAGAGCGCTGCCCGCACCACGCTCGAAGAGGCCGGCTTCACGGTCAACCGGATCCAGCAGTACGACGACTCGGTGAACAGCGGGTCGGTGATAGCCCAGTTCCCCACCGCCGACGCGCGGGCGATACGCGGCTCTGAGGTCGTGATCGTCGTGTCGCGTGGTACGCGGCCGGCCGGAACCGTCGCTGTGCCGGATGTGATGGGCACGTCGGCGGCGGCAGCGCGTGCTGCGCTCGAGGACGAGGGGTTCTCGGTGACTTTTCAGCCACTTCCAACCCCCGAAGAGGAGACCGAGAACACCGGTGAGCCCATGGTGGTCTTCCAGTTCCCGTCCGCCGGTGCGCAGGTGCTCCCCGGCAGCAGTGTGCTCATCGCCGCACCGGAGGCACCGTGATTCCCGGGGATGCGCGCAAAGAGGTCGACGCGTACGGCGTGGCCCTCGCGGTGCTGCTGGTCTCGGTACTGGGGCTTGTGGGCAGCGGTGCGCTGATCGGCAACCTCACAGTGTATGTGGCGGTCGTGCTGCAGATGGTGGCCCTTGCGGTGACTTTGCGGGTCTCCGGCGTCCGGCGCGCCTGGCTGATGGCCGGCGCTCCCGTTCTGCTGGTGATCTTCGCCGGCGCGATCGCAGGCGCGGCGTTCTGGGGCCGGACCGGTGACATCATCGCGCAGTCCGCGTGGCTCGCGCTGGTGCTCAGCACCATGGTGGCGATCGCCCGTAGGCTGCGCGACTACCGGCGGATCACCATGCGAATGATCCTTGGCCTCCTGTGCATCTACCTTCTCACGGGAATCGGTTTCGGGCTGATGTACGGCATCATCGCGACCGTCGACCCCTCGGCGTTCTCGGCATCGCTTGGCGGAATCTCAGGTGCTCTCTACCTGAGCTTCATCACACTGACCACCGTTGGCTTTGGCGATGTGGTCGCAGTCCACCCCGTTGCGCGGGCCTTCGTGGTTGCGCAGGCGATACTCGGCCAGCTGTATCTGGTCAGCGTGGTGTCACTTGCGGTGGGGCGTCTGGGCAGCACGCGCGCGAGCTCCGAATCGAGGACCAGCTAGTCACCAGGGTCATCGTCGACGCCGGCTTCGCCGTCGCTCGCAGGTTCCTCGGTACGCTTCGTACGGCGAAACATCGATGCGCCGCCGCGCAGCAGCGCGCCCGGCATCGACCGCATCACGTGCGTCAGGTCGACCGGTTCGGGTGACTCCCATCCCAGCCAAAGCGATCCTAGTCGCAAGATCACAGCGAGCACCGCAGCCACCAGCATGGCTGCCGGTTTGGTGATGTTGAGCCACGTGATCATGGTGACGAAGACGGTACTGGCGGTCACCGCTGCGATGGCGAAAAGGCTGCCACGTCTCATGACCTGCGGTTCGCGGTCGCACAGCAGGTCGCGCATGATGCCGCCGCCAATAGCCGTGATGGTGCCCAGCAGAATCGCAGCGATGGGCGACAAGCCCGCGACGAGCGCCTTATCTGCACCCACCAAGGCGAACAGCCCCAACGACAGAGCATCGAGTGGCATCAGCAGCGGTCGGATCTTCTCGGCGATCGTGAAGAAGAAGGCGCCCACGATGCTCGCGACGATGACCGCGACCAGCGCCCGAGGGTTCTCGAGTGCGAAGATTCCGTAGTCCTGCAGCAACAGGTCGCGCAGGATACCGCCACCCAACCCGTTGACCATCGCAAGGACCACGAGCCCGGTGATGTCGAAGCGGCGGTTGACCGCGATCATCGCTCCTGCCAGGGCACCGGCGAAGATCGCGGTCACCTCGAAGGGCACCGGCAGGAAGATGGGCTGTGCGGTGACGGGCACCGTCGTGGTGATGGCAGATGGTAGCGCCGAGGCGACGATGCTGGGTACGACCGTGGTCACCAGCGAGCCCAGCGTTCCCGTCTCCGGCACACTGGTGGCCGCCGCCGACGCGGTCGTCGTGGCGGATGCCAGGGTCGATGCTGCCGAGGCTATGAGTAGGCTTGCAGACACACACGCTCCGATTCTCGTTGGCTCGCTGTGCTTGCAGGTGCAAGTATCCCCCCATCCCATGCGCCGAAACCGGGGCGTAACCGAACGGAGTACACCGCGACACGCAACGCGACCCCCGGACCGCGAAGCGAGACTTCGGGTCCGAGGGTCGCGTGAGGTCACACGCGTGTGACCGGCAGATCAGCTCCGGTCGCCTTCTACTTAACCACCTTGACGGTGATCTTCGACGACGTGCCGGGCGCGTTGACGGCGCTGCCTATGGTGCGAGCGCGCAACCTGTTGGAACCAAGCGGCGCCTTGTACTTGTAGGCCGCTTTGCCGCCCACCGTGTACCTAGTGGCGATGGCCTTCCAGCGACCGCCGGAGTAGCGCTCGAACACGACCTTCCCCCCCGAGTCCTTGGGGAGGACCGTGGCGGTCAACGTGACCTTCTTGCCACGCTTGATGGTCTTCGCAGAGGGCTTCAGCTTCACCTTCGCGGCGACCTTGACGTTGACGTCCTGCGTGGCCGCCAGCGAGCTGTCATCTCCGCTGTACATCAGGCGAAGCGTCGCATTGCGTGACATGGGGTCGAGCAGCGCCTCGAACACGGTGCCCGACTCGAACTTGGCCGTGCCCTGGGGTGCCCAGGCGCTCTGCCTGACGTAGCGGCGGCTTATCTTCAGCGTGCCGCCGCCTTCGGTGCCCACGATCATGCCGGTGATGCCGGGGTACTCGAAGTAGGGAAGGGTACCGGCCGGGTCCATGACGGTGACGATCGCAGGTGCGGACTTGCTGACG
>CAYXQU010000041.1:0-1610 GCA_964467305.1 uncultured Eubacteriales bacterium | reverse complement strand
CTTCATCCTCGCCCTCTTCGCCACCCACCCATGACAGGTCGATGGGCTGGAACGACACGGTGAGCTTGTCGTTGGTGAGTTCCTTCCTCAACTCGTCGACCGCTTCCTTGGTGGTGGTGCTGTCGATCCAACCTCCGCCGACAGTCTCCTCATCGAGCGCATCGAAGTCATCGAACAGGTCGTCGTCTCCGGTGGTCCCGAACGCGGTCAGGGTGCCGGACACGGGAACGTTGCTGGGGATGATGAACCACACATCCATTTTCGATTTCGCGACCTGGCCCCACTTCTTGTAGGTGACCGTGGCCTTGTTGGCGCCGTGCTTCAGGCCGCCCGCCACCGTCACGTCAACGACTTCCATGAGGTTGGGCGTTGCGCTGAACGAGCTCTCCAGCTTCACGGACTGGATCTTGGGCTTGGCTATTCCGTTGGCGCTCAGCATCTGGAGACGGGTGACGATGCTATCAACGTCCGTCACGGAGTCGTAGGTGACGTCGCCGGTCGAGTTGAAGCGGTTCTTGCGGACCACTGTCCACGACTGTGAACCGTCCTTGACTACGACAGTAGTGGTGGTCATGACGCTGCCCGGGACATCGAGCGAATCGAACAGGCGCGCTCCGGCGACCCAGGTTCCAAGTGCGGGGAGACCGTAGAAGTCCCAGCTCGATGAGTTCATCGCCATGGCGGGTACCAGCACGGTGGTCTCGGCACTCTCTGCACCGAACCTGGCCTTGGATACCACGGGGATCTCGGTGGGCATCTGTCCGTCGACGCCCATGATCCCGGCCTTGCGGTCCTGCGTGAGAGTTCCCCGCAGTGCACCGGGCCGCATCAGCTTGTACGGGGTCTCCTCGGTGGGGAAGACGCCGTCGACCCAGGCGTTGGTCATCAGCAGACCCGTGGCGCCGGTCCAGTACAGCGGGTGGCCAAACGCGATGGCGTTGTCGGCGTTGGTGTAGGTCACGGTGCCCATACCGCCCACCCACAGGTCGCCACGTGCCGCGAGTGCCGCGACCGAGCCGCCCTCGGTGAGAGGCTCATCGATCGAGTGAGTCATCGATGACATGCCGGTCTCGGGGCCGCGAACCACGCTGAGACCGCGCTTGTTCAGGAACTCGGCGTACTTCTTGAAGATCTTGGTGTTGGGGTTGATGCCGCCGATGCTCACCGCCGAAAGCGGTGTCGCGACGATCGTGCCGCTCACGGCCTTAGCCGCGTGCTTCTCGGGATCCATGGTCACCAGCACCTTGTCCACGACGCCGGCGTCAGTGAGCACCATGCGGTCGAGCTGGGAGACCGATGTGGTGGCGAGCCCGGGCATCGACTCGATGGGGATCATCGACTCGATGGGCGTCGCCAACGCTGCTTTGCGCGTGAACCAGTTACCGTACGAGACCGCCCCCACGAGCTTGTCGGTACCGTTGTCGTCCACGTAGAGCGGGCTACCGCTCATGCCGCTTGCCACGCCGCCGTTCTCGGTGATCCGGGGATCGTCGGTCTCGAAGTAGATCAGTGCCGCGCCCGACGTGGGGCCTACCTGGCTTCCGCCGGTGATCGACAGCACGGTGGCGTCGATATCCACGACCGTCTTGCCCTTGAGCACGGTCTTGAAG
>CAYXQU010000040.1:0-11317 GCA_964467305.1 uncultured Eubacteriales bacterium | reverse complement strand
CACATGCTCGATATTGCGATCCCTTGCGTCGCTCCCAGTGCCTCGCGCGCCATCTCCTCCAGCTCGAAGCCCAACGCACGCGCCATCACCTCAAGGAACTTGCCGGTGCCGGCGGCGCACTTGTCGTTCATCTCGAAGTCAGTGACCCTGCCGTCCGGCCCCAGCGCGATCACCTTGGTGTCCTGCCCGCCGATGTCGAGCACGCTACCTGCGTGCGGGAACAGTGCCGCTGCACCGGTCGCGTACGCCTTGATCTCAGTGATGACCTCACAGTCGAACGCCTCGCGCGCCAGGTGTCGCCCGTAGCCGGTGGCCACCAGCGTGTCGAAGGGATGGCGCGCGGCCAGTTGCTGCGCGACCGCCGGCGGGTCGTAGCCGGAATCCGCTATCGCCGAGAAGACCACCGACCCGGTGTCATCGAGCCACACCGCATCGACGCTTCGCGAACCTATGTCGAGTCCCATCGAGATCATCGTCGCTCCGTATCACGCACGCGGCGGGGCGCACTCCCCGCGCCCCGCCGCTGTCTTGATGCCATCTGTACGAACCGCTGCCGGAAGCGGGCTACAGCATCTCGAGGAATGCCTCGACACGCGTCGAGAGCTGCCCCACGTCTTCCATGGAGTAGTCGGTCTCGATGCGCAGGACCGGCAACCCGGCCGCCTGTACGGCCTGCTCGACCGAGTGCTGCTCCATCGCGTACAGCCCGCAGAAACTCAGCGTGTAGTCGATCACGCCGTCGGCGCCCAGCTCCTTGGCCATGCGGATGACATCTTCGATGCGACCTTCGTTGGGGGTGAAGCACGCACAGTTGATGTCGAGGTACTTCTCGGCGATGTCGGTGATCATCTCGTCGAGGGTCGAGGCGTCCTCGGAGACGAGGTCCTGGTAGTAGCGCGAGCCGGTGCACATCTCCTCGCCAACGACCACGGCGCCGGCCTTCTCGATGATGTCGTGCAGCTTCCAGTTGGGAATCGCCATGGGGGTACCGGTGACGAGGATCCGCTTCGCACCCTTGGGGGCTACTCCCTCACCGCGCTCGACGCGTGCTTCGAGCTCATCGGCGAGGGTGTGCATCATCTGCGTGAAGCGCGGCACGTCGTCGTAGAACGCGATCTGCGTGGCGAGCAGGCGGTCCTTGCCGCTCATGGGCACCGGATCCGCCGAGAAGGTCGCCGCGATCCGCTGCAGTGCGCGCCGCTTCTCGTTGACCTCCTTGATCGAGGCCTTGAGCGACTCGGCGGTCACTTTGGTGCCCGTGAGCTCCTCGATCTTGGTCATCAGTTCATAGACGCGCTCGCGCCAGAACGCCATCGCCTTGGCATCCTTGGTCTGCGGCAGCTCCATCACGTACACGTTGTGGATGTCACCCAGAAGCTCGTAGGCCTTCTTCTTGCCGTCACAGGTGGTCTCGCCGATGACGAGGTCAGAGGACTCGATGTACGGGCACACCTTCGCGAGCTTGAAGCCCATGAACGACTTGATCAGCCCGCAGGTGTTGCGCGGCATGATCTGCTCGACCTGGTCGTAGGCGAACTCGGCACCCGCGCACAGGCCAACACACCACGCACCGGCGGCCCGGACGATCTCCTCGGGAACGTAGAGGCAGAAGGTGCCCACGACCTTACCGCCGCTCTTGCGGAAGTCGTCGAGTTCCTTGATGCGCAGACCGTGCACTTCCGAGAGCACGAAATCGAGGTAGCCCGTGCCTTCGGGACGGTTCTGCTGCGTGAGGTACGCGTCGCCGTACATGCCGCCCACCGCCTGGAGCAGCGCGTCGTGGGTGGGCAGATCGAGCCCGAGCTCCCCCCACATCTGATGGTAGTCGGGTGCTGCGTCAGACATCTTCGACTCCCTCCCCGGAAACGCGCGTCGTGCACGGTTCCATTCATGTGATGTTATTCGACAGTTGATACTACGTTATAGCTTTCACGGGGGGAACCCCGCCGGGAGCGGGCCGTCCGCTGCCGAATCTCGGGCGATGTGACGTCTCGGCTATACTCGGGTTCGATGTGTGACTCCAACGTTCAGGAGCAATCGTGGCCGAGCAGCCCGCCGACATCTCTGAGGTCGAAGACTCCGAAGAAGAGCAGCAGCACCCCAAGCGCAATCTGATGACGCTCATCTCGATCCTGCTGCTTGTCGTGCTCGTGATACTGGTGCTGCTGATGCTTCGAGGCTGCGGCTCGACAAGCGGGCTGAACACGCGCGGCGCCAAGACCATCGGTTCGGTGGAGGGCGCGCAGGCTGTGGACGGGGTCATCTCGGTATGGGTCGAGGAAGGTACCGACCTGCAGACCGTGCTCGACGAAGCCGAGGTGCCGTTCCAAGACATCATCGACCTGGACGGCGGTCGCTACCTGGTGGTGGTGACGCAGGGGGTCGAACTCGAAGCCGCTCAGCGCATCGCAGACCACTCCGGCGTCAACGACGTGGGGCGGGTCTACGAGTCCGAGTAGGGCTTCTCGGCGCGCGGGTAGCTGCCCAAGACCTTGACCTCGCGAAGCTTCAGGCGCAGGCAGTCGAGCGCGAGGCGCACGCGCTCATCGCTCACATGCCCCTCAAGATCGACGAAGAACATGTAGTCGCCCAGCTGGCGCTTGGTGGGGCGCGACTGGATCTTGGTCAGGTTGATCTCGCCGTACACGAACTCGCTCAAGATCATGTGCAGCGTTCCCGGGCGGTCCTTCTTCATGAACAGCGCGAGAGACGTCTTGTCGTTTCCGGTGCGCTCGCAGATGCCGTGGCCTATCACCACGAAACGCGTCTGGTTTCCCGCGTAGTCCTCGATGTCGCGGTCGAGCACCTCGCCACCGTAGAGATCGGCGGCAAGCGCCGGTCCTATCGCCGCCACGCCCGGAGTCGCCACCGCGGTCCTGACCGCCTCGGCATTCGAGTTCGCCGCGGTCACCGGACGACCGGGCAGGTAGCGCTCGAGCCAGCGGCGGCACTGCCCTGACGCCTGCGGATGCGCCACCACCGCTTCGATCTGGGCGCGCGTGGTACCGGGAGCGACCACCAGCGAGTGGTGGATGTCGATGACGACCTCGCCTTGGATCTCGAGCTGCGTGTCGAAGGCGAGCGCGTCGAGCGTCGCCGGCACCGATCCCTCTACCGAGTTCTCGATGGGCACGACGCCGCCGTCCACGCGGCCGCGCTCGACCGCCTCGAACACCTCGGCGATGCTCGCGCACTCCACCGGCTCGAGATCCTCGATCTGGAGCGTCAGCAGTGCTTCTTCCGAGAAGGTCCCTGCGGGACCCAGATAGGCGTAGCGGACCATGGACAGCGGCTCCCTCGCGTCGAGCATCGTGGTACAAGTATAGCGAAGGCTCGATGTATCCCCTGCTCACATGCCATATCAAGACGACACGACAAGGAACCCTGTGGACACCAGCGCCCTGAACGCCCTGCTCGAAGCGGTCGCCGCCGGTGATCTCGACATCGCCGAAGCCTCCCGGCGCCTCTCCGGACTCCACTTCGCCGACGTGGGTGCGGTGGGTGGCTCACCCGAGGCCCGGGTGGACCATCACCGCGCGGTGCGCTGCGGCTTCCCCGAGGTCGTCTTCTGCCAGGGCAAGACCCCCGAGCAGGTCTCCGACATCTCCCGCGAGATCCTTTCGCGCACAGACGTGTTGCTGGCCACCCGGGCAACCGCCGAGCAGTACCAGACGCTCGCCCGCCGCGTCGATGACGCCCGCTGGCTCGAGGTCCCGCGGCTGATCGTCGTGGACCGCCGAGAAGACCCGCCCGCCGAAGGCCATGTGGTGGTCGCGAGCGGCGGTACCGCCGATATCCCGGTCGCCGAAGAGGCCGCCGTGAGCGCCGAGGTCATGGGTTGCAAGGTCACGCGCCTCTACGACGTTGGCGTCGCCGGCGTGCACCGCGTGCTGGCGCACTCAGAGGTTCTGCGCTCGGCGCGTGCCGTGATCGCGGTCGCGGGCATGGAAGGCGCGCTGCCGTCGCTGGTCGCTGGCCTGGTCGACGTCCCCGTGGTAGCGGTACCCACGAGCGTGGGCTACGGTGCGAACTTCGGGGGTGTCTCGGCGCTGCTGACCATGCTCAACTCCTGCGCTGGGGGCATTGGCGTGGTCAACATCGACAACGGTTTCGGCGCGGCGGTCATCGCAAGCCGCATCAACCGTCCGGGGTGGCTTGCGGAGTCTGCCCAGTGAGCGGTACGGCCCGCATCGGCTACCTCGACTGCTCCACCGGCGCGTCCGGCGACAAGCTGCTTGGTGCGCTGCTCGACGCCGGCGAGCGCAGTGGTGCGTACACCGCACGGCACCTGAGCGAGACGCTCGCGGCCCTCGCGCCCGAAGCGCGGCTGCTCGCCCAACCGGTGTCGTCTCGCGGCATCGCCGCCGTGAGCGTGCGCGTGGAGGCGGCCTTTCAACCCGCGCACCGTCACTGGGCGGACATCCGGGCGCCGCTCGAGAGCGCCAGCCTGCCCGAGCCGGTGCGCGAGCGCTCCTTGCGGGCCTTCGAAGCGCTCGCGCTGGCTGAGGCCCGCGCGCACGGCTGCGAGGTCGACCAGGTCCACTTCCACGAGGTGGGCGCGCTCGATTCGATCCTCGACGTGGTGGGCGTATGCCTTGGCGTGCATCTTCTGGGCATCGATGAGCTGCACTGCTCGGCGGTCGCGACCGGTTGGGGGACGGTTTCGACAAGCCACGGTGTGCTGCCGGTTCCCGCACCAGCCACCGTCACGCTGCTCGAGGGCGTGCCCACGACCTCAGGCCGGCCGCTGCCTTCGGGCGATCCTCCCGGCGAGCTGACCACACCCACCGGAGCGGCCCTCCTGCGCACGCTGGTGTGTCGCTTTGGCCCGCCTCCGGCGTTCACCCCCGAGCTCACAGGCTACGGCGCCGGCACGCGCGATATCGGCTCGCCCAACGTGTGCCGCATCACGATGGGCGCGGCCGCGCCACGGATCGACTTGGACTCCCAGCAGGTGTGGCTGCTCGAAACCAACTGCGACCACCTCGCCCCCGAGGCGCTCGCTGTGGCCGCACAGCAGCTGCTCGACGAGGGCGCGGCGGACGTGTGGACCTCGCCCATCGTCATGAAGAAGGGGCGCTCGGCGCTCACTCTGAGCGTGCTGGTGCGCGAGTCCGCCGCCGGTGACCCCGCAGCCATCCACGATCTCGCTCAGCACTTCTCGGCACGCATCGTGGCCCTGACCGGCGTGTTGGGTGTGCGCGTCACACCGCTGGACAGGTTCGTCGCCCACCGAGAAGAGCGGACGATCGAGACCGCGCATGGACCGGTGCGCATCAAGGTGGGGCCACCGGGGGCCGCCAGCCGCTTCAGGCCGGAAGCAGACGACGTCGCCCGCATCGCACGCGACACGGCCAGAAGCTTCCGAGACGTCGAGCGCGAGCTCGCTGACGCCGCCGAGAACGATCGCGCGGCTCACACCGAGTAGCTCTTCTGGCGCCGGCATCGCGTCATCCCACGAACGGTGCAGGTATGGTCCCCCATGCGTCGAAGCACGTTTCGACTGCTCGAACAGCGCGAATGGGGCGACGATGAGCCGCGAACCGCTGGATGGCCCGGACCACATGGGTGATCTGGGACGTGCAATTGACTCCGCAAGCGACGGATTGCTGTGTATCGGTCCGGACGGGACCGTTCGCTACGCCAATCCTGCCGCCATCACCTTGCTGAGCATGGAGGCCGATCCCACGGGGAAGGGGTTCTCGGCCATAGGACATCCGTCGCTCATCGACAGGATCGCCAAGTGCCTGCAATCCCCCGGCGGATGCCCGCCCACCTCGGCAACCATCCTCGCACGCGATCGCACGCTACTGCTTCGGGCATGGCGCACCGGATCCGACGACAACCTTCTCGTCATCAGCATCCACGATGACTCCCGGCTCATCGAGGGCCACGAGCGTGTCGAGGCCGTGCTCGATGCCACCACCGACGGCCTCATGGTCCTGTCCACAAGCTCGCTAGTGACCTTCGTCAACCCCGCCGCCGAGGAGATCTTGGGTCGCAGTGCCGACGCACTGATCGGCGCCCGTCTCGACGTGCCCGAGCTGGAGTGGATCGACGATCCCGAGCTGACCGACTCGGGCGGGCGCGAGATCGAGATGAGCAGCGAGGACGCGCTGCGCGTGGTGATGGTGACCGTGTCGCCCATCATCGACAGCGACGGTGACGTCACCGGTCGCGTGATCGGACTTCGCGACATCACCGCAGAATCTGAAGCGGCCCGGATGAAGAACGAGTTCGTCTCGACGGTCAGTCACGAGCTGCGCACGCCACTCACCTCGATCAAGGGCTACGTCGACCTCATACTCGATGGCGACGCGGGCGAGATCAGCGACATCCAGCGTGAGTTCCTCTCGATCGTGAAGGAGAACTCGGATCGGCTTGTCGACCTCATCAACGACATGCTCGACCTGTCGCGCATCGAGTCGGGGCGCATCCACCTCAAAGTGGAGCCGCTCGAAGTCGAAGATGTCACTGCAGGCGCCCTCGACACGTTCCGGGCGGTTCTGGCGCAAAGCGACCGATCCATCGAAGTCGATATCGAGCCGGATCTGCCGCTGATCGTGGCGGACCGCGACCGCGTCCGCCAGGTGCTCATCAACCTGGTGAGCAACGCACTCAAGTACTCGCCGGAAGGTGGGCCGGTGCTCGCGCGGGTCGCCCGCGACAACGAGCAGGTCCGCTTCTCCGTCACCGATCACGGGCTGGGCATCAGCGAGCCTGACCAGAAGCTGCTGTTCACCAAGTTCTACCGCGTCGACTCGGCGATGACCCGCGAGATCGGCGGCACCGGTCTGGGGCTGTCGATATGCAAGAGCATCATCGAACTGCTGGGTGGCGAGATAGGGGTCGACAGCGCCTTCGGGGAGGGCTCAACATTCTGGTTCACGCTTCCCACCGCCCCCGATGAGCTCATCCGCCTGCCCGAGGTCTCGATTCCCGACGGCGCCAAGGGCAAGGTGCTCGTGGTGGACAGCGACCCGGAGATCGCGACGCTGATCGAGACCTACCTGATGCGCCGCGGATTCGAGGTCTACAAGGCGTACGATTCGAGCAGCGCCATCTCCACCGCCCGGCGCGTCAAGCCGCAGGTCATCACCCTCGACGTGATCTTGGAGGGTGGCGACGGGTTCGACCTCATACGGCGCTTCAAGGAGCTGCCCGAGACCTCCACGACCCCCGTCGTGGTGTTGTCCATCGTCTGCGACGAGGGGCGCAGCTGCCGGTTCGGCGCGGCCAACTACCTTGAGAAGCCCATCGACCAGAAGCGCCTGTTCGACATCGTGGGCGGGCTGGTGGGCTCGGTCGACTCGCCGCTGATCCTCGTGGTCGACGACGACAAGCCTTTGGCGGGGGTCGTCTCGGAAACGCTCAAGAACAAGGGCTACTCGGTGGCCGTGGCGTACAACGGTGTCGAAGCGCTGGCAGCCATCGAGAGCCACCGCCCGCACGCGATCCTGCTGGACCTCAAGATGCCCAAGATGGACGGCTACGAGGTCATCCGGCGCGTGAAGACCAACGACGAGTGGGCCGACATCCCCATCGTCGTGATGACCGCCCACCCCGTGGAGGACGCCAACACCGAGCTGCTCGCTCAGGTAGCCGCGCAGATCAGCAAGCCCCTGTCCCCGGACGGGATCGCGGCACAGGTCGAGCAGCTCCTGACCCAGGCAGGGATCGGTGAGCTGTCGTGACCCGCATACTCGCCGTCGACGACGAACCACACATCCTCAAGCTCGTATCGTTCTCATTGACCGCGAACGGCTTCGAGGTCATAGAGGCGACCGATGGGCTCACCGCCATCGAACTCGCGAAGACCGAGCAGCCCGACCTCATCTTGCTCGACGTGATGATGCCTGCGCTCGACGGCTACGAAGCCTGCCGCCGCCTCAAGGCCGATCCCCTGACCGCGACGATCCCCGTGGTGATGCTCTCCGCCAAGAGCCAAGCCGCCGAGAAGGACGCGGGCATCCACTGCGGCGCGACCGACTACATCTGCAAACCGTTCACCCCTAAGAACCTGGTGACCGAGGTCCGCAAAGTACTGGAAGCTACCGCCCAAGACAGTGCCGAAGGGAGCGAGTGACAGCTATGGCCATCATCCTCGTTGTGGACGACGAGCCGTCGATCCTGCGTCTGGTGACAGCGACGCTGGAGGCAAAGGGATACGAGGTGATCACCGCCGACAACGGTATAGACGGCATCGCTTTGGCCCGCACCCGCAAGCCCGACCTGATACTGCTCGACATCATGATGCCCCAGATGGACGGCACCGAAGTGAGGCACCGGCTGTCCAAAGAGCCCGCCACCGCGGACATCCCGGTGATACATCTCTCTGCCGTGGGCGACTTCCAGAAGCAGCTGGACGCCTTCGATGAGGGCACCGCGGACTACATCACCAAGCCGTTCGCACCCAAAGACCTGCAACAGCGCGTCGCCGATATGCTGGATCCTGCCAAGCGCGAGCAGGTCAAACGCGAGCGGGCCCAGAAGTCGGGCAAGACGCGCACCATCGTCGAGATCATGCGGCGGCACGAGGACCGGTAGCACTCGAGCGCCGGCACCCGGAGAAGGTCGAAGGCCCGCGGGAGGGGCGTCCCACGGGCCTCCACGGCTTGCTGCATTTCTCCGGCGCCCGAAGCCGCGGCGAACATCGGCGCCCGGACCCCCCACCTGGAGGCCTTGAGCCGGGGTCCTACTCCAGTTGTCGGACGACCCGAGCCCAAGCTGTAGACCTGCGACACACTCCTTTGGCGCAATGAGGGTGATGGTGGTCACACGGCCTGGTCAGGCGACCCGCCACCCCTCGCCGTCGCGCGCGATGAAGCCTTCCGCCTCGAGCGCTTCGAGCAGCTCAGCGGCGAGTCCGGGCTCGATACCGGTACGGGCGCCCAGCTCCGTCGCACCGGTGCCCGGCGCGTCCATCACGGACCTCAGCAACCGCGCCCTCTTCTGTCGCCGCGAGCCCTCGAACGGTGACTGGCGGGTGTGATGGGCGCTGCGTCGCGACGGGTTGGGTAGCGTCGCTTTGAGGTGGGCTCCGTAGTCGAGAAGCGCGTAGTTCCAGGCACGTGCGTCCACGCCCTGCCCGCGCGCCTCAGCGGCTGCCTGAGCGACGAGCGGCGCCACGTCGCGATCGGAGACACCGGCTTCATCCGAGAACAGCTCGTGCAGAAACACCGCCCGCACGTTGGTCTCAAGGTAGACGTCATACTCACCCCACGCGAAAGCGCGCACCCCGGCAGCGGTCGCCGGACCCACGCCGGGTAGCGCGAGCAGCGCATCACGGTCGCGCGGGAGCTGCGGCTCCTGCCCGGAAGCGGACTGTGCCGCCAGCGTCTCGGCCATGCGCTTGAGCGACACCGCACGGCGGTTGTAGCCCAGCCCCTGCCACTCGCGCAGCACCACTTCGAGCGGCGCAGCTGCCAACGCGTCGATGGTGGGCAGCAGCTCCAACCAGCGTTCGTAGTACGGCACGACCCGCGCGACCTGCGTCTGCTGGAGCATCACCTCTGAGACCAGGATCTCGTAAGGGTCGTGGGTGTGGCGCCACGGGAAGTCCCGGTACAGCTCCTTGCCGCGCGTCCAGACCGTTGACACGAACTGCGGGATGCGCGCGTCGGGGCTCTTCGCGGCTCTGCCGGTCATGACGCTCAGCCCCTCGGCCCACTCGACGGGTCGTGGGCGTCCTCGGGGATCTCGACCAGCACCGGCTCGTGCTCGGCGGGCTGGACCGCCTCGGAGGCTATGATCTCGCCGCCTATCTCCGCTGCGTCCTGTGGCTTGACCTTGGCGGCGAGAGGCACCTCTCGGACCATCAGCATCGAGAGAAACGCGAGTGCGAGCACGCCTGCACCTATCAGGAACGTCTCGGCGATGGCGGCGCTCAGCGCGGTCTTGAGGTCGGCCACGAACAGCGGGAACGCCTGCTGTGCCTCGGGCGGCAATGATGCGGCGAGCTGCTCGAGCACCCCGTCGTTGAGCAGTGCCGAGGGGTCGCTCGCCAACTGGGTGAGCTTCGCGCTGGCGGATCCGAACTGCTCGCCGTGGGTCGCGATGAGCTCGGCGAGCTTGCGGGCGAAGGCGGCGTTCATCACACCGCCCAGCAGCGCCACGCCCACGGTGCCACCAATCGAGCGGAAGAACTGCGTCGCCGCCGTAACCTCACCAATACGCATGGGGAACTGCGACTGCAAAGCGATGGCGAACAGCGGCATGGTGACTCCCACGCCGCCGCCAACCAGAATCATGTCGAAGACGATCGTGAGTCTGCTGGTGTCGACGCTCAGCCGCGACAGCAGCAGCATGCCCACGGTCGCGACTGCCAAGCCCACCACACCCAGCAGCTTGTAGCGCCCCGTGCGCGAGATCAGCTGCCCGCACAGGATCGAGCCACTCACCATCGAGATCATCATGGGGATCAGCAGCTGCCCCGAACTCGCCGCACTCGCGCCCTGGACGGACTGCATGAACAGCGGCAGGAACATGATCGAGCCGAACAGCCCCACTCCCGAGAAGAACAACACGGCCATGCTTGCCGAGAAACCCCGGTCGCGGAAGAGTGCGATGTCGAGGATGGGCTCGGAGACCCTGCGCTCGATCGTCACGAAGCCCAGCAGCACGACTGCCGCAGTGATGAGCAGGCCGGTGATGGTCATCGAGAGCCACGCGTGCTCGCTGCCGCCCCAGTTGAGTGCCAGCAGCAGCGGGATCAGGCCGGTGACAAGAGCGACCGCGCCCCACCAGTCCACCGAGTGGCGCTGGCCCATCTCGGGGCGAGGCATCGTGAGCATGAGCACGGTGATCGCGAAGACGCCAAGCGGGATGTTGACGAAGAAGATCCAACGCCACGAAGCGGCATCGGTCAGGAAGCCACCCACGGCGGGGCCGATCACGCTCGACAGCCCGAACACCGCACCGGTGAAGCCCTGGTACTTGCCGCGCTCGCGCGGCTCGAACAGGTCACCCACGATCGCCATGCCGTTGGCCATCATCGCGCCGCCGCCAAGCCCCTGGATGCCGCGCGCGATGATGAGCTGGGTCATCGCCGTGATGCCCAGCGGCTCGAAGATGGCGTTCATGGGCGCCGAGCCTGCGGCGCCGCACAACATCGACCCCAGCATGAACACCGAGATGCCGCCAACGTAGAACCACTTGCGGCCGTAGAGGTCTGAAAGCTTGCCCACCAGCGGCACGGCGATCGTGCTCGTGAGCGAATAGATGGTGAAGATCCAGGCCAGCAGCTCCATGCCGCCAAGCTCCTGGACGATCTGCGGCATGGCCGGGCCCACAATCGTCTGATCGAGTGCCCCCAGCA